>JAFYPY010000124.1 GCA_017547345.1 Bacillota bacterium
ATTTTTTTGCTCATAATTTTATCTCCATTTCTAAATTATTAAGCCACGGTTTGATTTTAACAAAAAATAAACCTTCTTGCAACACTGCTATGCTATACTATAATGCTTTTTTTAACGGTTTTTTTGTGCTATAATATTTAGCTAGCGAGGTATTGAAAATGCTTGATTTAAGAAACAAATTATATGTTGCAACTTTCCAAAATAATGCTATCGAAGTAGCCCAGGAATACGGCATCGGAATAGAGTTCAATCACACATGCATTTCTGAGTGGCTAGACGAGGATTATCGTCCTAAACTGCTTGATGAAATGCAAAAGGATTTCGATAAAGTAGGTTACAAAGATGCAATTATGCATGGTCCTTTTACAGAGATTATTCCTGCTGGAATAGACCATAGAGCAAGAGAAACTGGCAGAAGCCGTCTTGAAGAGGCCTATGAGGTATGCCGTGAATTAGGTGTAAAAAATATGGTTGTCCACAATGGCTGGATTCCGTTCATGTATTTCAAAGAGTGGCAGGCCGAAAAAGGCGCGGAGTTTTGGGAATCATTTATGGAAGATAAGCCACTGGACTTCACAATATATATCGAAAATGTTTTAGAAGATGAGCCGTATATGATGCGAGATATGATGAAAAACATCAAAGACTCTCGTATCAAAATTTGCCTAGATGTTGGCCACGCAAATGCTACTACTTCAGCAGATCTTCCTATTGAAACATGGATAGAGGTACTTGGGTCATACATAGGGCATTTTCATTTACATAACAATGACGGGACTGGCGATTATCACGGAGATTTCGACCAAGGTTCCATGGATATGAATTCAATCTTTGACTCAATCGAAAAGCACTGTAATCACAATATTACTTTCACCATCGAGGCGAGAGAATGCGAAAACTGTGCGAAATGGCTCAAAGAAAAGGGATATATTTAGAAGGGAGTTAGTCTAATGGAAAAAAGATTATTTGAAGTAATTGAAACAATTGCAAAGGAAGGTGTCTTATACGAATCCACTATTGAAGAAGCTAAAGCTCGCCAGAAAGTTCTAGCAAAACCTACTGGTGCTCTTGGTACTTTAGAAGATATCTCCATTCAGTTTGCAGGCATCACTGGAAAGGTAAAGAATACTGTTAATGATAGAGCGATCGTGATAATGTCAGCCGACAACGGCGTTGTAGAAGAAGGCGTTGCATCTGCTCCACAGTCTGTTACACTTTCACAGACCATTAACTTTACTCGCCGTCTAACTGGTGTAAGCTCCATGGCTAAGCACTTTGGAATCGACCTTCTTGTCGTAGATATCGGTGTAAAACTTCCAATTCCAGAAGTTTTATATACAGACTCAATGACTGAAAACGGCAGATTAACTAACAAGATTTATAACAAGAGACTAGCTAACGGTACAAAGAACCTTGCAAAAGAACCTGCTATGACTAGAGAGCAGGCACTGACAGCTCTAAACTGCGGTATTGATGCTGTTAAGGCGATCAAAGAATGTGGCTACGAAATCTTTGGTGTTGGAGAAATGGGCATTGGCAACACTACAACAAGTGCTTGCGTACTAAGTGCACTAACTGGCGCTACTGGTGAAGAAGTAGTTGGAAGAGGCGGTGGTCTTAACGATGAAGGTCTCGCAAAAAAAGTTAGAATCGTAGATGAAGCGGCTGCAAAGTGCAAAGGCGATGACATCGTTGATATCCTAGCAAAGGTAGGTGGCTTTGACATCTGTGCTATGGTAGGTGCTTTCCTAGGCGCTGCATACTATAGACTTCCTGTAGTTGTTGACGGATATATTTCTGCAGTTGCAGCTCTTGCCGCTACAAGACTTGCACCAAATGTAATCAACTTCTTATTTGGTTCACACCTATCCAAAGAACAGGGATATGTAATTGCAGTAGATGCTATGGGCATCAAACCTTACTTCGACCTTGGCATGAGACTTGGCGAAGGTAGTGGTTGCCCTATCAGCTTCAATATTATCGAAACTGCTTGCGCAACTATGAACGAAATGGCTACTTTCGACGAAGGTGCTATCGATGCAGATTACTTATCAGAAGCAGAGAAAGGAAACTTCTTCTAATGAATTACTTTATCAGCGGAGGTTGCAAGAATGGTAAGTCATATTACGCACAAAAGGTTGCTCAAAATATGGCACGCGAACTAAATGTTCCACTTTACTATCTTGCCACTATGATTCCTGTTGACGATGAAGATAGAGCGAGAATCCGTCGTCATCTAGACGAACGAGATGGCTGGGGCTTTGAAACTATCGAGCAGGGCTTAAACATTTGCGACTGCCTAAGCGGAAAAACTGTGCTTGGAAACCCAGTAGACCCTAATGGTGTTTTCCTATTAGATAGTGTTACCGCTCTATTGATGAACGAAATGTTTAAGCTAGACGGCACTGTCGACTTGGATGCTGCGGATAGACTTGCCAGCGAACTATTGGCTTTTGCTTCAAAGACAGGAAATACAGTTTTCGTTTCAGACTATATCTACTCTGATGCGACAACATATGAAGAATTAACAGAAAAATATCGCCAAGGGCTTGCTATGCTTGATAGGACACTTGCTAAAAAGTGTGATCAAGTAATAGAAGTAGCCTATGGCTTCATAAAAGAGTATAAATAGGGAGATTTTGGATGAAAATATTTACTGGATTATTTATGGCATGGGGAAACTTCTTAACAGTCCCTTGTCCTTGCAAAAAATGGGACAGCAACTTAAAAAACTATATGCTCGGTTTTTTACCTAGCGTTGGCTTAATACTCGGAATACTTTGGGCGGCAATCACTTTGGCACTGGTTTATATTGGATTACCATATTTAGTATTATCCTTTGCTGTAACTTTTGTTTTGTTTGCCCTTTGTGGATTTATGCATTTAGATGGGTTTATGGACTGCTCAGATGCAATTATGTCTCGAAAACCTATGGAAATTAAACAGCAGATTCTCAAAGACTCTCACTGTGGTGCCTTTAGCGTAGTAAGCGTTGTATTTATGATTTTAGCTTATTATTCTGTAGTTTCTACCGCTATTAGCCTTGGTATAGACTTTGTCGATCTTTGTTTAATTCCAATTATAAGCAGAGCCGTTGCCGGAGCAAATGTTTTATTAAGAAAACCCATTGGCCATAGTCAGTACGCCGAAGGAGCGGGTGCAGAAGATATTGTTCAAAAGAAAAAAGCAGCCCTTCTTGTTGCCTTACAGGTAGTTATCTTTGGAGCTATAGGTCTTTTCCTGGCTAGCAATTTAGTTCCAACAATCCTTGTTGTATCTGCAACTGGAGTAGCAACCCACATAGCTACTATTTACGGCAAAAGACAGCTTGGAGGTATGTCTGGTGATATCGCAGGTTTTTCTATCGTTTGGGGCGAACTTGCTGGCATATTCGCGATGTTAATATTATAAGGAGTTTAACTATGATTTTAATTTTTGGCGGTTCTTACCAAGGTAAATTAGATTTTGCAAAGCAAACATTCGGCATAACCGATCAAGATGTTTTTACTTGTACTACAAATAATGAAATCGATTTATCAAGGAAGGTAATATACAATTTAGACCAAGCTTTTCTTCATCATGTTCGAGAAGGGAAAGAGTCTAGAGAAGTTCTTAAAGAACATTTAGATCAGCTTAAGGATAAAATCTTAATCGTAAACGATATTTCCCAAGGAATCGTTCCTATGGAAAGGGAAAATCGTGACTGGAGAGAGATGACAGGCAGAGCTATGCTTTTTCTTTCAAAAGAAGCAGATGAAGTATATAGAGTTTTCTGCGGACTTGGCAGTAAGATTAAATAGATTTAGGAGAAATTATGATATCTTGTATTCATTTTATTAGACACGGAATTACAGAAGGCATTCAAAATAGATGGTATTACGGTTCCACGGACATGCCCTTAGTAGAAGAAGGAGTCAACGAAGTTCTTGATCTCAAAGCCAATAACATTTATCCTCTCGCCTTGGTAGACGATACAGATTTTTATACTTCGGGTATGATTAGAGCTGAACAGACTTTAGACACAATATATGGCGATGTTCCACGAAAAGCTATAAGCAACCTTTCCGAAATGAGTTTCGGCCGATGGGAATGCAAGACTTTTGACGAGTTAAAACTAGAGCCAGAATTCGATGAATGGATGAGTTGTACGGATAATTCCTTCGTCTTTCCTGAAGGTGATTCCATAATTTCTTTTTATGAAAGAGTAGAAAAAGGCTTCAACGAACTCCTAGGTCTACATAGACTAAAGGAACTTTCTCACCGCCATAGCGGCAAAGATGCAACCTCTGTCATCGTGTGCCATGGTGGAGTAATCTCCGCATGCATGGAGAGATTTTTCCCAGGCGACAGAGAAAACTTTTGGCAGTGGATACCAGCTCCAGGCAGAGGTTTCACCATGTATTTAGAAGACGGCGAACCTGTTAGATATGAAGAAATATAGAATACAAAAGGAGTGGCCTAAACCACTCCTTTAATATTTTTTGATTAGAATAAAGCAACTACAGCACCTTCGTACTTGTCATCCATAAAGTCTTTTACTTCATCTGTCTGTAATGCTTTAACTAAAGCCTGAATCTTTTCACTACCCTGCTGTCCATTATTACAAGCGATGATGTTTCCATAAAGCTGAGCTGCTTCGGAGTCGCCTGCTTCAATCGCTAAAGCGTCTGCAAGTTTTAAACCTGCACCGATTGCGTAGTTACCATTGATAACCGCAACGTCAACTGTGTCTAATACTCTTGGTAGCTGAGCTGCTTCCATTTCAACTATATCTAAGTTCTTTGGATTCTCAACAATATCAAGCTTAGTAGCTAGGAATCCAGCATCTTTATTTAATTTGATTAAGCCCTGAGCTTCCAATAACTTTAATGCACGACCTTCGTTTGTACCATCGTTAGGAACTGCAACCTTTGCGCCATCTGGAAGAGCATCTAGACTTGCAGTCTTTCCACCGTATACTGCGAATGGTTCATAGTGAATGAAACTTGCATTTACAAGATCTGTTTCATTTTCTTTGTTATAATCATTTAGGTAGCTTACGTGCTGGAAGTAGTTAGCATCCAAGTCGCCTTCTGTAACGCCACGATTTGGAAGAACATAATCGTTGTATTCAACGATTTCAAGAGTGTAACCTTCTTCTTCAAGATTATCCTTGATTAATTCTAAAACTTCTGCGTGAGGAGCTGGAGTTGCACCAACTTTGATTACGTTTGCATCATCTTCTCCGCCACCGCATGCACATAGGCCGAAAACTAAAACTAGAGTTAATAATACCGCTAAAACCTTCTTCATAATTCTATCTCCTTTTCTATTTTAATCTCTTATCTAACTTCTTCGCTGCCATCATTCCAACTTCTTGGAAAATCTGAACGATTACAACGATGATAACAATTGTAACTAGCATTATTTCCGTATTGTAACGATATAGACCGTAGTTTGTGGCTACTGCACCTAGACCGCCTCCACCAACGATACCTGCCATTGCAGAATAGCCTAAAATCGTTGTTATGGATATTGCCGCTCCTATCAATAATGATGGTTTAGCTTCCGGGATTAATACTTTGTAAATAATCTGCCATGAGCTTGATCCCATGGACTGTGCTGCTTCAATAACTCCTGCATCCACTTCACTAAGTGAAGATTCAACCATTCTTCCCACATAAGGAGCTGCTGATGCAACTAGAGGAACTATTACCGAAGTAGGTCCAACCATAGTTCCTACTAATAGCTTCGTAACCGGTAACATCCAAATCAGTAATATTAAGAACGGTATAGATCTAAAAATATTAACGGCAACTCCAAGGATGGAGTTAATTAATCTATTTGGACAAATACCATCTTTACCTGTAATATGTAATACCACACCTATAGGAAGTCCAATCATATATGCCAGTAACGTGGAAACAATCACCATGTACAAGGTTTCTATGATGGATGTTCCGAGTAATCCTATCATTGCACTATTCAACATTTAAGCCTTCCTCCTTGTACTTTACTTTCTTCAAATCTAAGTAATCTTTAATCTTCTGTTCGATTTCCTTATCTTCAGGAAGCTGTATTAACATCTGTCCATAGGCTACGCCTTCGATATTCTTAGTATTCGCACCTAATATATTAACATCGGTATCACAGTTTCTACTTAGTCCAGAAATAATCGGTTCAAATGCAGAAGTTCCATCGAACACAAGTCTTAAGCATCTATATCCTTCAGCTTCAGGAATACCTTCGTTTTTAGGGAGAATCATTTGCTTCGCAATCTGTGATTGAGGAGAAGTAAATACATCCTTTACTGAACCCTCTTCAACAATCCTGCTCTTATCAATAACTGCAACCTTATTACAAATCTGCTCAATTACCTTCATTTCGTGAGTGATTACG
>JAFYPY010000125.1 GCA_017547345.1 Bacillota bacterium
AGCTCCTGTAATTGTAGTTTTACTTGCGGCAATAATATTTAAGGAAAAAATAACTTTACAAAAACTTTTTTGTATGTTCTTTGCAATCCTTGGGTGCGTGTTAGCTACCGGGTTATTGGAGCAGAGTGTGAGCGTTTCAGTCTATGGGGTCTTTGTAGGCGTAGGATCCGCATTGTTCTATGCTTTGTATAGTATTTTTTCTAGAATTGCTACAAACAAAGGATACAGTACATACACGGTTATTTTTTATAGTGTAGTATTGATTAGCATTGTGATGATTCCTTTTGCAGACTTAAATACGGTTATAAACTTTGTAAGGGAGGACATGCTTAAAAACTCAGCATTTTTGTTATTTCACTCCACTTGTGCAACGGTGCTGCCTTATGTGTTTTTAACATTAGGGGTAAAATATATCGAGGCAGGAAAAGCATCAATTTTGGCATCAGGCACAGAGCCTGTTGCGGCGGTATTGTTTGGATTAATATTTTATATAGAAATACCAACGCCTTTAATGATAGTAGGTCTTTTTGTGACTATTGTTGCACTGGCAATGCTATGTAGGCCGCAAAAAAATATTAAATAGAAAAAAATCGTACTTATATCTAGGCAAAAGTGATATAATGAAAGAAATATGTACTCAATAAAATAAGGGGAAAAGTATGAATAAAAAGACAATTGCAGTACTATTTGGAGGAAACTCCTCTGAATATGGAATATCATTACTGTCAAGTTTTTCAGTGTTTGAGAATCTTGATTATGAAAAATATAATATCGTTCCAATCGGCATTACAAGAGATGGTGAATGGTATCGTTATAGTGGAGACATCAACAAGATACCTAATGATACATGGCATGAATGCAAAGAGGACCTTACTCCTGTGGTAGTTTCGCAGAGTCCAAGCGTCCATGGCTTGTTGGAACTAACTGATGACGGGATTAAGGAAACAAGGATTGATTTGGCCTTTCCTGTCCTTCATGGAAAAAATGGCGAAGATGGTACGGTGCAGGGGCTATTTGCTCTTGCAGGGATCACTGTAATAGGTTGTGGCATGATGTCATCAGCTCTATGTATGGACAAAGACATGGCTCACAAGCTTGTTGAAATGGCTGGTGTTTCGGTGCCTAAGTCTGTTATGTTCACAGAAGACAAAAAAGCCTTAGCTAGTGAGTTAACTAAAGAGCTGACATACCCACTTTATGTGAAACCTGTTAATGGCGGTTCCTCTTATGGAATAAGCAAGATTAACGGAGTAGAAGAACTCGAAAAGGCTGTTGAACTAGCCCTTGAATACGACGACAAGGTTGTAGTGGAAGAAAACATCGACGGATTTGAAGTTGGCTGTGCAGTTATTGGAAACGAAGACCTAACTATAGGCAGGGTTGATGAAATCGAAATAGCAGGCGGCTTCTTTGACTTTGAAGAAAAGTATAATTCAACAGTCAACCACATTCACATGCCGGCGAGAATTGATGCAAAGACAGAAGAAAGAATTAAAAAAGAAGCAGCTACAATTTATAAGGCTTTAGCTTGCAGTGGATTTGCAAGAGTTGATATGTTCCTAACTCCAGAAGGAAAAATAGTGTTTAATGAGGTTAATACAATCCCAGGATGCACGTCACATAGTAGATTCCCTAATATGCTAAAAGGTATCGGCATTTCATTTGCAGAAATGTTAGAAAGATTGATTCAGTTATATTGCTAGAAATATTTGATAAAAAAGGTTCGTTTATAACGAACCTTCTTTTTTTGCATATTCATAGATTTTTACCATACCGATAGCGGTTGCAACATCAGAAACATCATCCGGAACTGAAACAACTTCTACGTTGCCGTATTCTTTTATTAAATAGCACATAGGATCTCTTAACTGTGCCTTACCACCAATTACTACTTTTTTCGCCTTGGAATTGATGATGTTTTCGATTTCGTCACACAAAACCACACCCTTAAAGAAACTGCAAAGCTGGTCCTTTGTCCCGCTGAAGAAATTAGCAAGAATTCTAACTTTGAAAAAAGCAGCGTTTACGCCGTGTTCTTTTGCATAAAGATATCCCTTTTTGAGGAAATCATAGCTGATTTCCGAATCACTAGCCAAATCTATGCTCTGATTGAGAATAGTATTTGCGGAAATGGAACTCATGAGTTCTCCTGTTAATTCAGTGGAAAATCTACATATGCGACCAAAATCATCGGTATATATAAGCTTTGAGTGTGAACCCGGCAATACATAAAGGCAATTGGCTTCGATGGTGTTAGACAACCCTAAAAGTTCTGTTTCTTCGCCTCTCATAACGTCGGTGTATTCAAAATCTTCCCCATAAGATTTGACACCCGTTATGAAAACAAAGGGTAAATCACATATTTCTGGAAAAGTTGTCATATGTAAGCTCGATGCCAATTCTTTTATCCCACAAGGGACGCTTATGTGAGGAAGACTACAAAGGCCAAGTTCAGAGGTTATCATTCCGCAGGATATTACACATTCGATATCATCGAACTTATCTAAAATTTCTCCAATACCTTCTTTAAGGGTACGGGTGAGAATGGTCGAATCGGTTTTGACATTACTTATACCTACTTTGTATTTTGATGTGTAGGCGATAGAACCACTAGAAATAAGGTTAATTCTAGTGTTGGTGGTGCCCATATCGACTGTTATATATTTACTCATCTTTTATCACCGCCACATATTCTTTTGCAAGAGCAGTTATGCCTTCGAAATCGTTTTCCTCAATCATCTTTTTGTTAGTGATATTTGTGCCAATCCCAAAACCACAGACTCCAGCCTCTAGAAACTTATTCATATTTGAAATATCAACTCCGCCGACAGCCAAAAGCGGTATATGGGAAAGTGGTGCTTTGATTGCCTTGACATAATCTGGCCCCATCTGTGTGATAGGAAAAAGTTTCACAAAGTCGGCACCGGCCTTATATGCTTGTTTGATTTCGCTAGCGGTAAAGGCGCCAGGGATGGATATGAGGTCCATCTCTTTTGTCTTTTTGATGACATCAATATCTGCATCTGGAGAAATTATGAATTTCCCGCCAGCGGCCTTTGTAAGTAGTACCTGTTCCTCTGTTAGCACAGTTCCCGCGCCTATGTGCATTTTGTCTCCGAAATGTTCTACGAGGGACTTGATGTTTGAAGCGGTTTCGCTGTCGGAAACCTTGCCATCTGCGCTGTAGGTTATTTCGAGAAATCTTATGCCGCCGTCGTAGACAGCCTGAGCCAGGGGAATAAGTTTATCACTCTGTACACCTCTGACAATTACAATGAGTTTTTCTCTTAAAAGGTCATCTTTGATATTCATCTTAACTTACCTCCACAATTTTAACTAGTCAATACTATAAGATGTTTTGGTATCCCCGGGCGGAATCGAACCGCCAACGACGCTTTAGGAGAGCATTGTTATATCCGTTTAACTACGAGGACATATTATGTATTTGAACTTCTAAAAAAGGCTCATTACTATAATACCATTTAATAGCAAAAAAATGTACATAATTATTGTTATTTGTATACATTTGTTGTATACTTATAAAGTATTGTTAAAAAGGTAACAAAATAAGCCTAATTAATTATAATGGGGAGATAAAAGATGTATAAAGTATCACAATTAGAAGCTGAGTTCAAGAAGAAACTCATCACTGCCGAAGACGCAGCTGCAATGGTTAAGCCAGGAGATCGTTTACACTTTGGTACAGGTTGTGGCGCAATCGTTGACCTAGACAAGGCTATCGCAAAGAGAGCTGACGAATTAAAGGATGTAACTGTTTTAAGTACAGTTTCTATCCGTAAGGGTCCTTTTGAGACTTACAAAGCTACAGAAAGTAATGAACAGGTAAGATTCTACTCTGCACATTTCAGTGGTAACGACAGAAATATGTCCAAAGATGGTCGTTGTTGGTATATTCCAATGTTATTCTGTGAACTACCTTTCTTATGGACAAACAACAAGAACGATATCGATATTGCAATGTTCCAGGTTGCTCCAATGGATGCATTTGGTAACTTTAACTTAGGACCACAGGTTGCTGACATGTGGGGTGTTATCAGGGCTGCAAAGAAGATTATCGTAGAAGTTAACGAAAATATGCCAGTTGCACATGGATATCAGACAAGCATCAACATTGCTAATGTTGACCACGTAGTAATTGGAAGCAACACACCTCTTGCAGAATTACCTGCAAAGGAAGCATCAGAAATCGATAAGTTAATTGCTGGACACGTTGTTGAAAAAATTCAGGACAACAGCACATTACAGTTAGGTATCGGAAGCTTACCAAACTGCATTGGTGCTATGATTGCTGAATCTGATATCAAAAATGTAAATGGTCACACAGAAATGCTAACAGATGCCTATGTTGACCTATTTGAAGCAGGCAAATTAACTGGTGATAAGCCTATCGATAGAGACAAAATCGTTTATACTTTCGCAGGCGGTACACAGAAATTATATGATTTCATCGATCACAATCCAATCTGTGCAGCGGCTCCAGTAGACTATGTAAACTTAGTAGAAACAGTTGCTAAGATTGATAACTTTGTATCCGTAAACAGCTGTATTGCTGTTGACTTATATGGACAGGTTTGTTCCGAATCCGCAGGTTATCAGCAGATTTCAGGTACTGGTGGTCAGCTAGACTTCGTACTTGGCGCATTCCAGTCCAAGGGTGGACAGAGCTTCTTATGCACTCCTTCTTCAAGAGTTAATAAGAATGGCGAATTAGAATCCTTGATTTCAGCAGGTCTTGCACCTGGTTCCATCGTGACTACACCAAGAATGGCTACTAACTACATCGTAACAGAATACGGTGCAGCCAACTTAAAGGGTAAGTCCACATGGGAAAGAGCTGAAAGACTTATCGAAATCGCACACCCTCAGTTTAGAGATCAGCTAATCAAAGACGCTGAAAAGATGGGTATTTGGAAGAACACATCCAAACTATTATAATTTAATTATTGTATAAAGTTAAAAGGCTACCTAACTATGATGAGGTAGCCTTTTTTTAGTATGATAAGTAAAATTGATAATTTATAAAAGAGATAAAATATCTTCTTTTGAAACTAGACCGATGGATTTATTTACGATTTCCCCATCCTTAAAAACTATTAGAGTTGGTATGCTCATAACTCCGTGACGGATAGAAAGTTCCCCTTCATCGTCTACATTGATTTTGCCTATTTTAATGTCAGGTCTTTCTGCAGCAACCTCGTCTAAAATAGGAGAGAGCATTTTGCAAGGCATACACCAAGTTGCCCAAAAATCTACTAAAACAGTTCCTTTTGCCTGTAATACTTCGTTTTCAAAATTATCTTTAGTGATTGTAATCATAGAAAACACCTCCAAAACTTTAATTTATAACATTATACCCACAATTTGCATTGATTAAAATAGTATGTCATAAATATTTATGCTATAATAAAATTTACACTAGAATAGGGGGACTATAAATGCCAAAATATAGCGTAAAAAAACCGATGACGGTTTTTGTAATTGTAATAATAATAATTGCATTAGGCGTTGTATCTCTTTTGGGGATGACACCGGACCTTATGCCTAGTATTGATTTGCCATATGTGGTCGTAATGACAACCTATCCTGGAGCAACTCCGGAAGAAGTTGAGGCAAAGGCAACGAAACCTTTGGAGCAAGGACTTTCCACTGTAGAAAATCTAAAGAATATACAATCGGTTTCAAATTCCAATTATTCTCTTGTTATTCTAGAGTTTGAGGCGGATGCGAATATGGATAGCGCCGTTGTTAATATTTTACAGAGCGTGGATCTAGTTGAAGGCTCTTGGGAAGATGGAATAGGCTCACCATACATAATGAAGCTAAACCCTAATATGATGCCGATAGCAATTTCTGCTGTTGATATGAAGGGTTATGACACGGAGAGGCTTTCAACTTTTGTTAAAGATACATTGATTAATGAGCTAGAGGGGACTACGGGTGTCGCAAGCATAAGTGCAGGTGGTCTAATTGAATCCAAGATAAATGTTTCTATAAATAAGGAAAAAATAAATGAGCTGAACGTAAAGCTTGTAGATATGGCAAACAGTTCTTTAGCTGATGCGAAAGCTCAGCTTCATAGTGGTATGGATCAGATAAAGAGTGCGGAAGCGCAGCTTCAAGCGGCAAAAGGTGAGCTTGAAAGTGCAAAGGCTCAGACATATGATGAAATCGCAAAGGCTACAGCAGAACTTGATGCAGCAAGTGCAAAAGTCAACTCACTTCAGGCACAAGTAGAAGTAGCAGAAGGGATAATCTCTTCCCTAAAAGCACAGTTAGAAGAAAAT
>JAFYPY010000126.1 GCA_017547345.1 Bacillota bacterium
GAAAAAGCCTTGGAAGAATACAAAGCGCCTACAGGAGTGCGTTATGAATTCGCAGGTGAAAATGAGATGATTATGGACGCTATGTGGGAGCTTGTAAAGATGATGGCTCTTGGCATCTTGCTTGTATATCTGATTATGGTTGCACAGTTCCAGTCGCTTAGATCGCCTTTTATTATAATGTTCACAATACCACTTGCGTTTACGGGGGGCCTGCTTGCATTACTGATTTTCGATAAGGAAATAAGTATTATCGCAATGCTTGGATTGATAATGCTTGTGGGAATAATAGTAAACAATGGTATTGTTTTAGTTGACTACATAAACCAGCTTCGTGCCGGCGGAATGGCAAAAAAAGCAGCTATTGTTGAAGCGGGGGCGACAAGAATTAGGCCGGTGCTGATGACAAGTTTAACTACCATATTAGGGCTTTTAATTATGGCCTTTGGTAAAACTGCAGGTACAGACATGATGCAGCCTATAGCTTTAGTATGTATAGGCGGTTTAGTTTATGCAACGGTCCTAACGTTGTTGGTTGTTCCTGTAATATATGATATATTTACAGGAAAAACATTCACTTATATAAAAGAAGAAGATATAGACGTTAGCGATATCATAATCGAATAAGAACAAAATAAAAGGGGGTGTCAATTGCATTTTGACACCCCCTTGATTTTATACTACTGAGAATTTTTTTGTTGCATTCAAATACTGCATCAATACACCTAAATTAGCATAGTAGTAGGAATATTTATCTTGTTTTTTTACTTCGACCAAACCGCTTTCGCAGAGTTTTTTCGTATGCTGTGAAATAGTCGCTTGTGCATAATCAAAGTGTTCAACTAAGTCTTTGTTGCAGACTAAAACCATTCCTTTGTTGGCCTGCATAATGTATCTAAAAATTTTAATTCTTGCAGGATGAGCTAATGCGTCAGACACCTTTGCAATCAATAGAATTTCATCCTCAAGCATTTCGTTTGTATCTTTTCTTAATCTCATAAATAAGGGTCCTTTCTTGAAAACTCACAAGCACATTATGACAGAAAACTACCTTTTTTTCAACATAGAAAAACGCAAAATAATTTGCACTTAGAAGAATAATATGATAAAATATTAACGTGGAGTAGGCCCTATGAAAAAGGAATATTACGAAAAGATAATTCAAGAGCTTATAAAGTTAATAGACGAGGGTGTCTATGTCGTTGACAAGCAAGGCGT
Source organism: Bacillota bacterium (assembly GCA_017547345.1). Next base: position 1,216 of record JAFYPY010000126.1, read on the forward strand.
TGGGCGTTTTTACAACGATACTATGGCAACCATGGAAAAGGTGAATGTAGAAGATGTTTTGCAGAAAAAGTTTCATGAGGCATTCCCAGAGGTAAGAAATAACGACAGCACTATGCTGAAGGCCTTGCTTAAGGGGGAACCTACAGTTAAGAAACAGCAAACATATAAGAATTTCTATGGTAAGGAAATTACTACGATAAATAGTACTATTCCGATAGTTGTAGGAGGAGAAACCGTCGCGGCACTTGAAGTTGCCAAGGACATTACGGACATTAGAAGAATGTCGGATACTTTGCTTGAACTTCAAAAAGAGAAGGCCGATATTACAACTGAATCCGAGAAAAAGGTAATCAAGAGATACACTTTTGATGATCTTTATGGCGAAAATGAGTATTTCCAGCAGGCATTAAACCGAGCAAAAAAAGCAGCACAGAGTAGCGCATCTGTATTTATATACGGTGAGACTGGAACGGGCAAGGAGTTATTTGCACAAAGTATACATTACGGGGGCAAGCGTAGAAACAAACCATTCTTGGCTCAAAACTGTGCAGCCATTCCTGAATCGTTGCTTGAAGGAATCCTATTTGGTACCGCAAAGGGAAGCTTTACTGGAGCTGTCGACAGAGCTGGACTTTTTGAACAAGCAAATGGAGGAACATTGCTTTTGGATGAAGTCAGCGCTATGCCATACGACCTTCAAAGCAAGTTACTCAGAGTTCTACAAGAAAATTATATTAGAAGAGTAGGTGGAACCCAGGATATTCCGGTAGATGTTCGAATCATAGCCACAGTAAACGAGCCTCCGGAAGATTTAATAGCGCAAGGCAGATTGCGTAAGGACTTGTTTTATAGACTGTGTGTTGTAAATATAGAAATACCAACTTTGAGAGAAAGAATCGATGACATCCCAATTCTGGCAGAAAAGTTTCTTCAAAAGTACAACGAGAAATTTGACAAAGAAATTTGGATGATTTCTGACGGCGCACTAAAGAAATTAAGAAACCATGATTACCCAGGGAATGTCAGAGAACTTGAGAATATAATCGAACAATCAGTATCTATGAGTGATGATGAGCATGCCCTCACTGAAAAAATTTTGGCAATGCCAAACCGAAGGAGGAAGGCACCGGCCATAGATTACGACAAAGATGTTCCTCTCGACCAATATCTTGAGTCTATAGAAGCAAAGATTATAAGCGAAGCCTTGATTGAAGCTAGAGGAAATATATCTAAAGCTGCTGATAGTCTTCAAATCAAGAGGCAAACTCTTCAACACAAACTAAAAAAACATAGATTGACCGAAAAATAGAACAAAATGCAAGAAAATTTGCACTAAAAATGCAAAAATATTTGCGTTCAA
>JAFYPY010000127.1 GCA_017547345.1 Bacillota bacterium
GGTGCGTTATTTGGCATAATTTATGATGTGTGTTACAGCTATGTAGTAGGACCTACGGCAATAGCTCTTGTTTTAGTAGCTATTGCAGTTATTTTATTAAGGTATTATGCCAATGTTGAAAATAGTATCAGTATGCTTGTAGTTTCCTTAATTGCATTCATTATTTATTATATTTTGAATTGGGGACTACATTTTATGGCAGGCAATCCGATGGGGCTAGGATATGTTCTTCTTTCCTCCATTGGAACAATAATATATTCACTAATTGTAAACTTTGTAATCTACAAAGCGTTAATCAAGAATGTAATAAAACACCACAAAGATAGGTATTTTATATGAACAAAAAATTACTTAATTCCAGATTTTATCAAATATTGTCACTTGTAATTATCCTTGTGCTTATTCTAGGCATAAGGCTTTTTGTGCTGACAGTAGTTGAGCATAATAGATGGGATGAAGTTGCAGAAGGTCAAAATACGAAGTATATTACTACCTCTGCACCTAGAGGCGAGATTCTTGACAAATATGGTAGAGTCATTGCCACAAACAAGCAGGTTTTTGCTTTGACATTTAATGTTAGTGGTCTTTCCACAGACGAAATAAATGATTCGGCTTACAGTCTAGTTAAGATTCTTGAGGCAAACAAAGAAGAGTATGTAGACAATTTCCCAATAAGAATTGTAAATAAGGAATTTGTGTATTCCTTTGACATCGAAAAGAAAGAATGGCTTGCAGAAAAAAAATTCCCGTCATATTTCACTGCTGAGCAGGCATTCAATGCTATAAGAATTCAATATGAGATTGATCCTAAATTAGATAGATATGACGCCATGGAGGAATTACAAGATACCTATGGAGTGTATCCACCTATAAGCGTTAGAAGTATGACATATACTTTTGATAATAAGAAAAAAGAGTTTCTAGAAAAGTATGAGTTGAAGGAAAACTCTACTGCAGAAGAAGCTTTTGAGCAGCTTAGAGAATTATACAGTATCGACAAAAAGCTTTCCAACTCCGAAGCAAGAAAAATCTTTAGAATAAGAGAAGAAATTAAAGAGTTAGGTTACAACAAATATCGTTCAAGCACTATTGCAAAGAACATCTCTGATAATACAGTTATACAGATTGAAGAAATGTCCGATGAATTAAAAGGTGCAGATATAGTATCCGAAACTATAAGATATTATCCTAATGGAGCAACTTTGGCACACGTACTTGGATATATGGGAAGTATTTCAGACTATCAATATGAAGAGTATGTTACGGAAAAGGGCTATAATGCTACAGACTTGATAGGAAAAGACGGAATTGAAGCTGTCATGGAAGATTATTTGAAGGGAACAGATGGTGTAACTGCTGTTAGAGTAAATAATCTTGGCGACTATATAGAAACAATCAGTGAGTCAGAGCCTAAAGCTGGTCAAAATGTATACTTGACTATCGACTTGGATTTACAAAAGGTTGCAGAAGATGGCTTAGCAGAAGTAATAAGAGCAACTCAAACGGGAACAACCTACAAAGGCAAATATGGCAATTCTGGTGTTGCTAGATATCCAAACTGTGAATCTGGTGCGGTTGTTGCTGTAGATGTTGAAACGGGAGAGGTTCTTGCCATGGCAAGTTATCCTGACTATGACCCAAATATCTTCGCAGAAGGGATTTCCACAGAAGACTGGGCTTCCGTTCAAAGTGCAAATCCTAGAGACTATTTGGCTCCAACACCACTGTATAACATTGCAACAATGACATCTGTACAGCCGGGATCAACATTTAAGCCAATTACATCTGTTGCAGCTCTTCAAGCAGGTCTTGATCCTCATAAGAAACTGTTAGATAGAGGTGGAGTAGAAATTGGAGGCAGAACTTTCGGGTGCTATGTATGGAATAATGGTGGTGGCACAGATGGCTGGCAGGATTTAGCTACAGGGCTTCAGAATTCCTGTAACTATTATTTCTACTGTATTGCTACGGGTAAGGACGCCAAAACCGGAGAATCTTTAGGATTTAGAGAGGAGATATCCATCGAAAAAATCATGGGTGTAGCCAAAGAATTCGGTTTAGGACTAGAAACTGGAATAGAAATCAGTGAAACTGTTGCACCGCTTGCGTCTGCAGAACGTAAGATGGAAGGCATGAAGGATTCATTGTGGTACTATCTATATAGTACAGCAGTCAATTACTGGCCACAAAAGGTAATTGATAATGAAGAACAGCTTCAAAAGGAAATTGACACTATTGTAAGCTGGACAGAAGAAAATCCTACAAGAGAAGAAATAATCGATCGAATAGAAAAACAGACTTCCATAATTAAAAGCAAGGTGGAAACTGTTACAGATATTTGTAAGTATTCATATTTCAATCAAGCTTCTTGGACAATCGGGGACGAATACAATATCTCTATTGGACAAGGGGATAACTCATATACGGTAGCTCAGATGGCTAGGTATGTGGCAACCCTCGGCAATGATGGATTAAGAAACGAACTTAGCTTAATCAAGAATATTGAGGGTGAAAAAACTAAAGAAGAAAAAGAACAATATCAGATTGATGTTACAGAAGACGAAATGGCAGCGGTACTTGAGGGTATGAGACGAGTTACTAAGGCTGGTACATTGGCAGGTCTGTTTGATTCTGTTGGGATCAATGCAGCGGGCAAAACAGGTACAGCCGAAGTTGCCGGATATATTCAGCCAGACGATGAAGTGGCATATGTACAGAGTCATTTGTCTTCCATAGCGCCGGGCGTAACTTGGGATCAAGTTGCAGCTGAGATGAAAATACTTATGCGTGAAGAACCTGAAAATTATCCTACAGAAAACGATGCTGTTGATAAGGCGGTTATCGAGGCAAGCGGCGGTAGGATTACCATGGAAGATGTAAATAAGTATAAGGACACTTACGACGAATTCGCGTGGACGGTTACTTTAGCTCCGGTAGAAGATCCTAAGATTGCAGTAGTAGTTATGCTGGTTCAGGGTGGAACGTCAGCAAACGCCGGCCCTGTAGCAAAGGATATAATCGCAGAGTATTTATTAAATGAAAAAAAATATGCACAAGCAGATTTTAGCACTAAAATGCAGTAAGAAGACAGGAGGAAAGCTATGGGCAAGGCTATTGTAATAGCATCGGGTAAAGGCGGAACAGGTAAAACTATGTTTTCTGCTAACCTTGGTGTGACATTAGCACTACAAGGCCATAAGGTAGTTCTCATAGACCTTGATACGGGTTTAAGAAATTTGGACCTGTATCTTGGGATAGAAAACAATATAGTATATGATGTCAATGATGTATTAACAGGTGTGTGTAGAATAAGACAAGCCTTGGTAAAAGTAAAAGCTTTCCCCGGCCTAATGTTTATGGCGGCTTCTCCGCAGAAACCTACTGGTGAGATTACGCCACTACACATTAAAGTTTTATGCAACAAGTTAAAACAAAAATATGATTATATAATTATCGATGCGCCGGCAGGAATTGACGACGGAATGGTCCTTGCCACCGGTGGATGCGATATGGGTATAATCGTTGTGACACCTGAGTATGCATCCTTGAGGAATGCTGAAATTGTTAAAACTACTTTAGAAGAACAAGGAATCGAGAAGATTTCTTATGTAGTGAACAAAATTGACTTAAAACTAATTGAGACAGGCAAGGCACCTTCTTTTGAAGAAGTGACTAAAAACATTAGGGATAAGATTGTAGGAATAATACAAAAGGATGACAATATTCATGTTTCTACTAATTTGGGTATTCCTATAGTTTCGATGACAGATACTTATATTTCCAAGAGCTTTATGGCTATGGGAATGAGAATTAAAAAACTTTTAAGAGACTAATAAAATAGATGCCCCATCATTAGAGCATCGTTGGTAAAACAATTAAACCGACCTATGGATATGATCGTAGGTCGGTTTTTTGTCTTATATATTGGCATGGTGAGAACCCACACCTGATGGACTACACTATGCACCACACCAAAGGGTGTAAAGATGTGTAATCTTAAACTATTCTATTATGCTTTCCACCTGAAAGGAAGGACTCTAAGTTATCTGCAGAAGTTGTAGCAATAAGGCTTCTGGCTTCAATGGATGTCCAAGCAATATGAGGAGTTATTATTATATTATTAACTCCTAGAAGACTATTTGTAGACAATATTGGTTCTTTTGAGACAACATCAAGTGCTGCCCCTGCAAGTTTACCGCTTTTTACTGCCTCTGCCAGATCTTCTTCGTTTATTAAAGCGCCTCTTGCTGTATTGATAAGCATCGCGCCATCTTTCATTTTAGAAATGAATTCCTTGTTTATAAATCCTTTGTTTTCAGGAGTAGCAGGACAATGAAGGGAAATTATATCTGCCTTAATTGCACCAACCGGGTCTTTACTGTAAGGTATTACCTTCATTCCAAATGCAGAGGCAATCTCTCCAACTTGTTTTCCAATACTTCCGTAACCCACTATACCGAGAGTTTTGCCGCTTAATTGGAACATAGAGGATAGAGACAATGAAAAGTCCTTGCATGTTGTCCATTCGCCTTCTTGGGATGCTTTGTCATGGAGTCCTACTCTATTACATAATTCAAGAAGTAAGGCGAAAGTATGCTGAGCAACAGACTCTGTTGAGTAAGCAGGTACGTTGCATACCGCGATGTTTCGCTCCTTGGCTGCTTTGATATCGATATTGTCATATCCAGTTGCTAAAGTTGAGATGAACTTAATATTTGGACAAGCATCCATTATCTGTTCGCTGATTACGCATTTACAAGTAAAAACAATTTCTGCATCGCCAATTCTTTCAACTAATTCGGATGGGGCAGATCTATCATAAACAGTCAAATCTCCGAAAGTTTCAAGTGCTTTCCAGTTCAAATCTCCCGGATTGATAGTGTATCCATCTAGTATAACAATTTTCATATTTTCCTCCTGATGAAGTAAATTAAGTCTTCGCATATATTATAGCATTTAGTTTATGGAAAACAACAATGAAGCCGTAAATGTTTTGAAAAAACGGGAGGATTGTGATATAGTATAATAGAATAATTATGTAAAGGAAAAGGATATAATGAGAATAGATAATAGAACATGTGACCAAATTAGACAGGTAAAGATAACGAATAATTATCTAATGAGCCCACAGGGTTCTGTTTTGATTGAAATGGGTAACACAAAGGTTATATGCACTGCAATTGTCGAAAATTCAACAGCTAGACATTTAGTTGGATCAGGACAGGGGTGGGTAACTGCAGAATACGCAATGCTTCCTGGATCCACAGGAACAAGAAAGAAGAGAGACAAAGGCAAGACTGACGGACGAAGTGTTGAGATTCAGAGACTGATTGGTAGAGCTCTTCGCAGCGTAGTAGATATGTCGAAACTTGGCGAAAGAACTATATGGATTGACTGTGATGTAATTCAGGCTGATGGCGGAACAAGAACTGCTTCAATTACCGGTGCATTTGTAGCAATGGTTGAGGCAATGAAGTGGATGAAGAATGAAGGCATGATTGAAGAAATTCCTGTAACAGGTTTTGTTTCTGCAATCAGCGTTGGTATTGTAGAAGATGAGAAATTATTAGACCTTTGCTACCAAGAGGACTCAAGAGCAATGGTAGATATGAATGTAGTTATGACTGACAAGGGAGAATATATTGAAATCCAGGGAACAGGAGAAGAAAGACCTTTTAGACCTGAAGAATTAATGGAACTTCTGTCCTTGGGAGCAAAAGGCTGTAGCGAACTGCACAGAATTCAAAAGGAAATTACGGGAGAAATATAAAAATGAAAAAAATTATAGCGGCGTCATCAAATGCTCACAAAATTAAAGAAATACAAGCGATTATGGGCAAGTTTGGCATGGAAGTCGTATCAAGAAAAGATGCGGGAGTTCCTGATTTTGAAATAGTAGAAGATGGCGAGACTTTCGAAGAAAACTCTCTAAAAAAGGCTATGGAGATAATGAAGGCATCAGGTGAAATAACTGTTGCAGACGACTCCGGCTTGATGGTTGATTACCTAGGAGGAGCTCCAGGCGTTTATTCTGCAAGATTTGCAGGTGAAGAGTGTGACGATACAAAAAATAACAATAAACTTATAAAACTTTTAGAGGGTCTTTCTGCAGAAGAGAGAAAAGCTCAATTCGTTTCTGTTATCACATTAGTATATCCTAATGGAGAAGTTATCGTGGCTAGAGGCGAGTGTCCAGGTAGAATAATAGAAGTTCCTACGGGTGAAAACGGATTTGGGTATGACCCACTTTTCGTACCAGATGGAATAGAAAAGACTTTTGCACAACTAACTGAAGATGAAAAAAATGAAATAAGCCATAGAGCAAAGGCTCTTGAAAAGCTTGAAAAACTTCTTATGGAAAGGGAAGATGCCTAAATGAAAAAAACTCTTGTTAAGGCTGGCAGTCAAACAAAAGACATATTGCATATGATAATACAGCAGTTTCAAGACCCTTTTTATCAAGGGGTAGCTGCTCAGATTGCCTTTTCATTGTTTTTGTCAATTATACCTATACTGATATTGTTATCACAGTTACTTGGATTATTTTCATTGTCGCTTACGGAGATACAAGATCTTTTTGGTGATTATATCACAGAAGAAGGGATGGTAATGATTTCTGGATTGTTGAATTACTCTCCATCCGGATTAAACAACACTTTCCTCATTGTTGTAGCCTTGTGGGCGGCATCTAGAGTGCAATTTTCACTTCTTAGGGTGACAAATTATACCCTTACAGACGGTGAGGTTATTGGTAAAGGCTATGTAAGGGATAGATTGAAATCTATCAAAAATATATTGATGACTGTTTTTACAATAGGTTTTTCGTTAATTGTAATTGTATACGGAGAACTCATTATAAAACTTACTTTTGGTGCGGTTGTTGGGGATGAAATCTCAACAGCAGCATGGGTATTGATCAGATGGCCGGTGTCCATTGCACTATATTTTTTAATGATTTCATATAATTATTATATGCTGCCAACACATAAGGTGCCTTTTAAGGATATTATTCCGGGGAGCATATTTGCGGCAATAGGCTTCTGGGTTGTAACATACGCGTTTACCCTATATACAGGATTATCTACAGGTAGCGATATTATCTACGGTTCTATTTCAAACGTTATAGGTTTGATGTTCTGGTTCTGGCTACTCGCGTGGGTTATGTGTATAGGTGTTAGCTTTAATCGTGTATGGTGGGCAACTAGAAGAATCAACAAAATTCCTATACCTAAGGAAGTGAAGGAAAGAAGAAAACCACTGAATATTTTTTAAGGACAAAATCATGGAGTTAAAGGATAAAAAACTTTTTTTGCTGGATATGGATGGCACCATCTATTTGGATGATTATTTGTTTGAAGGTGTGCCTGAATTTTTAGCTAAAATTAAAGAAAAAAACGGAAGATATATTTTTATGACAAACAATTCGTCTAAGAGTGTATCTGCGTACATTGAAAAACTGAATAAGCTTGGTATATTATCAAGCGAAGATGATTTTATGACTTCTGTGGATGCCACAATTGAGTTCTTAAAAGATAAGTATGGCATGGAAGCTTACAATAAGACCATATACATTATGGGTACTAAATCATTTATGGAGCAAATGGCTAAGAGCGGGTTTAAGATAACCACTGAAGCAACAGAAGATGTAAATATTATATTGTGTGGATTTGATAGAGAGTTAACCTACAAGAAACTCGAAGATATATGTAGGATGCTTTCTGATAAAGAGCGAAATATAGACTATTTTGCAACTAATCCCGACTGGGTCTGTCCAACTGACTTTGGTTCTGTTCCCGACTGCGGAAGTATGTGTCAAATGCTAGAGATTGCCACGGGAAGAAAGCCATATTTTATTGGCAAACCTCAGCCGGATATGGCCTTACTAGCTATGAAAAAGACCGGATTCGGTCCAGACGAAACATTGGTAATAGGCGATAGACTATATACGGATGTTGCCTGTGGCATTAACGCAGGCGTTGATGCTTGTTTTGTGCTTTCTGGAGAAGGTACTTTGGAAGATTTGAAAAAATATGATGTCAAACCGACATATATTTTAGAAAATATAAATGAACTATTTAGGAGAATTTAAAATGAAACTTGATAACAAAAAGACTATTCTTGTTGGTTTCGCCTTTATGGCAATCAGCGCATTTTGGCAAGTGTACGACAATATCATTCCACTAATCCTAAAATATACTTTTGATATAGGGGATACATTATCCGGCGGGATTATGGCACTTGATAACATTTTTGCACTAATTATGCTTCCAATCTTTGGTGCATGGTCAGATAAGATTAACCACAAAAGAGGCAAGCGTACACCGTTTATCTTCGTGGGAACAATCTTAGCGGTGTTCTTTATGACATTCCTTCCTATTGCAGCTAACTCCCGTAATCTGATTTTCTTTGTTATAGCATTGCTATTTACATTGATGTCAATGAGTATTTACCGTTCACCGGCAGTATCATTGATGCCAGATGTAACACCTAAGCCACTTAGATCAAAGGGTAATGCGATTATCAACTTGATGGGAGCAGTAGGTACTATCACAGCTTTAGGTCTCGTTATGTTCTTAGTTGGAGAAGGTGAAACTCCAAACTATCAGCCACTATTTGCGGCAGTTGCAGTAATTATGCTTGTATCACTAGTAGTTGTTGTAACGAAGGTTAATGAAAACAAAATGGTAGCAGAAAGAGTTGCTATCGAAAAAGAATATGGCATTGAAGATGAAGAAGATGAAGATGAAAGCGGAGATGCTAAGCTTCCAAAAGATGTTAAAAAGAGCTTGATTTTCCTATTGCTTTCAGTTTCCTTCTGGTATATGGCATATAATGCGGTTACATCTGCTTTTTCCAAATACGCAACAGAAATGTGGGGCATGGAAGGCGGTTCCTTTGCAGGAGCTCTTATGATTGCATCCATCGGGGCACTTGTTTCATTCCTTCCTGTGGGTATCATTTCCAGCAAATACGGACGTAAGAAGGTTATCTTAGTTGGCGTAGCATTATTATCTGCTTGTTTTGCAACTGGATACTTCTTTGCTACTCCTAATTTTGCAATCAATATTGTATTCTTCTTAGTTGGGGTGGCATGGGCTTCCATCAATGTAAACTCATATCCTATGGTTGTTGAAATGTGTAAGGGAAGCGATATCGGAAAGTTTACAGGTATGTACTATACTTTCTCTATGGCGGCACAGGTACTTACACCTGTATTATCAGGTGCATTCCTCGAACATGTTGGCTACTGGACATTATTCCCTTATGCAGCTATTTTTGCAGCAATCGCATTCTTCACAATGCTTATGGTTAAGCATGGTGACAGCAAACCAATGCCTGCAAAGAGTGCATTAGAAGCTTTTGATGTAGAGGATTAATAATGACAAAAAAAGATATATTAAAAAGTTTATCACTCGCTAGATATGCTCACAGAGGACTTCATAGCAAACCGGAAATTCCCGAAAACTCTATGCATGCCTTTAGGCTTGCAGTAGATGAAGGATTTGGTATTGAACTTGACGTTCATCTTACAGGAGACAATAAACTAGCCGTTATTCATGACGCAAGCCTTGAAAGAACTGCAGGAGTGGACTTGTTGATTGAAGATATTAGCTTAGAAAAAGCTCAAGAATACTATTTAGAAAAAAGCCAGGAAAGAATTCCTGATTTCGAAGAATTCCTAAAAATGGTCAATGGTAGAATTCCTTTGATTATTGAGTTAAAAACCGAAAAGGGCAATGCAGATGCTCTATGCAGCAGGATGATAGAAGCACTGGAAGGTTACGAGGGTGTTTATTGCATTGAATCATTTGACCCAAGCGTAGTTAAATGGCTTCGCCAAAATGCACCTTGGGTAGTAAGAGGTCAGCTAGCAGGACATTTGAGAAGACGCAAAGATTCCACTGTAAAAAGAGGACATAATTTTCTGCTAAGAACACTTTTAGTAAACCTAATGGGTGGCGATCCGGACTTTGTTGCTTACAAGTACGAGGATATTGATTCCATTTGGCTAAAGGCATATAAAGGTGCTAAATTCACTTGGACAATAAAAAGTTATGAAGATCTAAAGCGAGCAGAGTCACTTGGTATTCCGGGAATTTTTGAGCAGTTTAATCCAAAGGACTACGAATAATTAAATAAAAATATACAAAACTCACGAGATTCATCAGGATGTTGATGATTTCGTGAGTTTTTTTGCACGGATTTCAAAAAATCGCATATATTACATAGAGCAA
>JAFYPY010000128.1 GCA_017547345.1 Bacillota bacterium
GCATCCTCCGGGAGAGGTGATGTTTGCCAGAGGAGATGTACCTGCTTATCAAGATCCGGAATGGCAAGCAAATTGTTTCGCAGCTGAATTAATGGCACCATATAGTTTGGCAAGGGGTATGAGTGCAGAACAAATAGTGGAAAATTTCGGAATGTCATTGCAAGCTGCAATGATACGAAGTAAAGAATGCGCTAATTGATGTATGCGGTTAATCCGTTTACATATAAGAAAAACCAAGCACATTGAATGCTTGGTCTCTTGTCAAAAGTATTGCTACTTTGTGACTGGTTATAATTCTTTCTAGACAACTGAATTATAGCATTGTAGCCGAACTTTTGCAAGGGATTTTTGCAGAAGGAGGCGGTAGTATGTATATTTTTAGGTCCTGGATTACTACAAAAGATGGCTTCATAATATATGCTAAAGATTATGGAAAAAAAGCCTTTAAAATATGGATTGACCCTAATACTAAAAAGAAAGTAAACTAAGTGTAAAAAGGCATATTTACTAGTCGTATGCCTTTTTGAGATTAAAAAATATATTGAAGGGATGAAAGACTGGTATGTTTAAAGAGATTTCACAGAAAGACAAGATAATAATTATTATCTCTATTGCTATTATGTTAATTTTTGGGGTGATACTTCCAATGTATCAAGCGCATTTAGTTAATGAATTCAAAGAAGAAATTGCAGTAGAGGAGACTCGCACGGATGATGAGTATTATGATGCTGTTATGAATGCTGCAAAGACAGCGATAGTTAATCAAGAGTCTATAATATACTCATTACTACTATCTGAAAAATTTGCATATGTTGAGATGATTCTTACGTTTATAGGAGCTGCGGAATTGTTGATAAAGCTTTATAAGAATGTTGATGAAGGAGTGCATAAGGTTGTACTTGGAACGGTAGTTTTTCTTTTTTGTATTTTTACAATAGGCATCTCTCCTATTAAAGAGTATACAGAAAATGGGAAAACAACAGTAACGGATGTGGATAACCTTTTAAATGCCTTGCTAGATTATGCTATTGAAGAATCAAAGCTGGATTGAAACAGACAAGTAGTTACGGAAATTCATTTGGTAGAAGGCATATAAGGGATGGGAGTAATGTACTTCTATCCCTTTTGTTTATAAAAGGGAATATGCTTGTTTCATGAATATCTTTCAATATCTAAATGCATATTCTTCCAAAGTTTCCTTACCAGTAGTTAATGTCATAAAGTGTCAATTTGTGTCGATATATGTCGAATGCTGAAAATTGATTATTGATGATTGGGATGGTATAATGTAGTTATTCATAGATAAGAGTTGGGGTGAATTTATGAAAAAAATAATTGATTGGATTATGAAATATCCTAAAGAAACCATGTGGGTTATCGCAGCTTTGATAGTAGGACCAATGCTTTTAGTGCAATTATTGTTCTTGATACCTGCGCCATGTAAATACTTGGTTGCTGTTTGGGGAGAAGGCGATATGTTGGGATATTTTGGGGATATAATTTCGTTTATAGGAACGATTTTTTTGGGTTTTATAGCTGTGAGTCAAACCGAAGAGGCTAATTTGCTGAGTGCAGAAATGGTTAAATTGGAGTGGGAGAAAAGAAAACCATATTTCGATATTGTTCAAAACCAAGAGTACAATCTTTTTTTTGAAATGGAGGAAATTAAGCAATGTTTAGATAGGTATGATATTGCAAATGATATGAAAATAAGCCCTCGCTATATAAAAGAAAAAAGAACAGGAATTACAACAACAATAGCTGTTATGCAAATTGAAGTAAAAAATATTGGAAATAGTGATATAAGAAATATTTTTGTTAAAGAAAGTACTTGCTATTTATCTGCTGGATTATTTCCGCAAGAGTATGATAAATGTGTCGTTTTCCCGTTTGAAGGAAATACATACATAAAAGCAGGTGAATGTAGAAAGTTGTTTATAGAATTTAAGCAAGAATTAGATGAAGAAAATGATAATATACAAGAACAGGTAGGTTGGGCAAAAGAAAGCATAAAAATGGTGCCTTCGTTTAATTTAAATTTGCATATAATAACTGCAGATGGAAACGAGTATGAAGAAAAATTGTCTTTAGAAACATCAATAGCAGTGATTGCAAATGAGAATACTAAAATTATAAGAAATTTGGGAACGATAGATATAAATGTAGAAAAAATAGGATAAAAAGAAAACCAATCACCAATATTACGGTGGTTGGTTTTTTTATTAAAATAACCTGACATCATTTTATTTGCCAGCAGTAAAAAAGGCAATGAAAAGAGCTGTGTGTTTCTACAGAACAGTACAATAATTTAGGCAGAAGTCCGCGGTTAGCCCTGCTATCTGGTTTGCTTTTAACTAGTGAAATCAGCGGTTGGTACAAGCCTGAGAATGAAAGAAAAAATCCCTTATACCTAATTGGCAAAGGGATTCCCGCTAGTCATCTCTACAACGACCATTTCTGTTTACAATTCTACTAGCTTCAAAGCGTATTGTCAATGTTTATACAGCAGCAGTCGTATAATATAAAAGACCCCGCATTCCTACGGAGTCTTCACATACTGCTCGCTAGGAGCTAACCATTCTATAATGCCCTTAAGGCGATGTGAACTCATTATACAACACTAGGTACTGTTTTTCAATAGATTTGCGACTACTACTGGAATGTTGTTTATTTTACAGTTGTACCAGTGCAACTCCTGGCAGATAGAAATATCTTTCTTTTTGCAATAAGCATAATTAGCCATGCATATGTATCTTTTCTTCTAAATATTTTTGAAGTTCATGTGGTGCGTATTCCAGATAATGTTTGTCTCGCGGCTGAATCTGAGGCATTAAGCTCAATGCAAATAGATTTGCTTCATATTCCAATTGATCATCTTTACTTTCACCAAAAAGGTGAAGCGCATGTTTGGGGTGTAATAATATATGCCCAAGTTCATGTGCGCATAAGATTTTTTGATAATATTTTCCTAAAGAATTAGAAATGTATACAGTGCTATTTCCATTAGTATCCTTAGTCAGAAATGCATTTGTGTATTGAGTGTTAACAAAAGAACATTCAATTTGCAAATATTTTAATATCAAAAATGGATTTCTGGTTCCAAATTTATATAAGCACTCTTGAGCTATGTCTGTAATATAGTTTAATCTTCTTGGTGAAATATGCATATTTTACCCTCTCATTTGAATGTGATTATTTATCTTTTGCGTATAAAATATTTGCAATCTCTAATATTTGCTCGTCGGTAATTTCAGATCCAAAGGCTGCTATATTTTTTGTTTCAATATAGGATTTGGCATCCTCGATATTCTGGGAAGTAAAATGACGACTAAGTCTTATAAGATTATCCTCTTTTTGAGCATTCTCGTTTTTGCTATATTTAGGAATAAAAGTAAGTTCCTCTATTCTTTTTAGAGCTTCGTCTTGTCCAGAAGAATTGAGGCTCATAAAATATTGTAAATATAAATTCATCCTATTAAGCATATTATTTTTATTTATACTGTAGTTTTCATCCATGAGCATACTATGGAGAGTGGTTTTTAGTTTGTCGGATTGCACTCCTTCTAATCCGCAGAAAAGTTCGGTTTTTTTAATTTCAATATTCTCCCAACCCATTAAATAAGCAGGGGTAGTATCTAAGGCTTTAGCGAAAGCGGAAATTTTGCTTTGTGGTAAGTCAACTTTGCCGGCTTCCACTTTAGCAATGGCTGTTTTATCTTTATATCCTATCTTTTCGGCTAGAGTTGTTTGTGACATTTTATGTTCTTCTCTTAAACGTTTTATTTTAAGTCCCATTTGTTCTTGAAGTGTCATATAAGTCCCTTCTTTCCTAATGTTCTTAAGGAAATTGTATCACAAAAAAGAACTAAATTCAACTTTTTTATTTAAAAGAGTTGACAAGTATTCAACCGGTGTGTATTATGATAGGTAGTTGAATAAAAATCAACAAGAAAGGAGACAGGACATTGACGAATACGAATATGTTAAGCAATAAAGTTAAGGAATCGGGCTTGAAATTAACGTTTATTGCAAAAAAGCTGGGCATTACTAGAGAAGGATTGTATAGAAAGATGAGAAATGAGACTGAGTTTAAAGCTTCGGAAATCATCTGTTTACAAACTATTCTTCGACTTACTAATAAAGAGAGAGACGAAATTTTTTTTGCAACAAAGGTTGAATGAAAATCAACGACTTTAAACCTAGAAGGACTCAAGGCAGCAGAACAGGTAGATGATAAATGTGGAAAGGAAGTTTGGCATGACAGCTAGAAATATCAATTTAGAATTAGAAAGTGTGGTTTCAGAAGCTGAAATCGCTCTTAATAAAGCTAGAGTTACAGTATCAGATTTGTATAGTGGCTATTTTGGAAAAAGTAAGCCAGAAGATTGGTTTCTGCGTTCATGTTATGATGAGGCGCAAATCAAAAATACAATTGTGAATGATTATCTGCATGAACTGGGGGCACATTTAAAAGAGATTAGGGAAATTTTAGAGAAAACAGAGGACAAAACAAATGAAAACGATACAAAGTAAGACAGAAGATAATGACAAAATCAAAAGAACTATCATGGATATGCTGGCGAACATAAATGACGCAAGGAAGCTGGAGTGTATATGCGCATTCATCCAAGGGATTCATATCAGACAATAACGCAACAACGAAAATCAAAAGAGAGGTTAAAGCAGATGAACGAACAAAGTCGAGAATGGTATGTGAAAGAGATCGCAAGGATGCTAAATGAAACGGATGGTGGATATATGCGAACTATTTACCTAATGCTAAAACATCACAACAAGAAAAGAGAAGAAATGACGAAAGGGGTAGGAAACAATGAACCAGCAACCAGTTAATATGTCCATGACAGACAATCGACTTATGGGGATTAAGGAGCTCATGAGTTATACATGCCTAGGGCGCAATAGTGCAATGCAGTTAGGATTGGATAGCGGGGCAAAGGTTAAGATAGGTGGTCGCGTTCTGTATGACAGGCACAGGATTGACAGATATATTGATGGACTGGCAGCAGAATAGTCTGCTGTCCGATGAACTGTAACGTTACAGTAACATTACAGTAGCGTTACAGATGAGAATTAGAAAGCAGGTAGAAAAATGGCGGATGTCAAATGGATAAAGATTACAACAGATATATTCGATGATGAGAAGATATTATTGATTGAAAGTCTTCCGGATTCCTATGCAATTATAACTGTTTGGTTTAAGTTGTTATGTCTTGCAGGGAAACAGAATAATAGTGGTGTTTTTATGTTGGGGAATATTGCTTATACAGATAAAATGCTTGCAACTATTTTCCGGATGAAAGAAAGCACAGTTACAATGGCACTGCAGACTTTTGAACAGTTTGAAATGATAGAAATTATTGATGGTGTTATTACAATTCCTAACTGGGGAAAGCATCAGAATCTTGACCAATTAGAGAATAAAAAGCGATATATGAGAAACTATATGCAGGAATATCGCAAAAAACAAAAGGCATTAACATGTAAAGATAACTGTAAAACTAACAGTGAAACTAATGTTAGCCAAGCAGATATAGAAGAAGATAAAGATAAAGAAAGAGATGAAGAAAAAGAATATATATTAGTATCTAAAGATACTAATTGTCAGACTGACGTCCAACGTGTCATAGAAGCCTGGAATGAGTTGGAGTCTTTTGGAATAAAACCGATTTCTAGACTTTCTCCTACATCACAGAGATATAAGTCCTTGGTAGCAAGGATAAAAGAGAACGGTCTGGAAGATGTTCTTGGAGCAATCGAAAGAATAAAACGGAGTGATTTTCTTAGAGGGAGAAATAAAACAGGATGGACTATTGCCTTTGACTGGTTTGTTTTGCCGAATAACTTTCCCAAAGTCCTGGAAGGGAATTATGACAAGGGGGAACAAGGAAATGAACAGTCTGGAAGTGGGGATAATAGTCCTACCGCGATAACAGAACAGGAAGAAGAATTGGTAGGAGATGATTGGTAATGTACGAATTTAGAGAAGAAGATGCCTGGGAATTCGCCAGGCATCAGAGAATAGAGGTTAAGCAGTCAGGGAATCAGTTGCATTTTAAGACCTGTCCATATTGCAAACCTAGAGCTACAGCAGGGAATACACGAACATTCGCAATAGATTTAACAACAGGGCAGTTTAAGTGTTTACGTGCGAGTTGTAACGCTTCAGGAAACATGGTTACTTTATCAAGAGACTTTGATTTTTCTCTTGGAACAGAAGTAGATGAATATTATCGACCTAAGAAGCAGTACAGACGATTACCGCAACCAAAGGAAAAAGTTGTGCCGAAAAGTCCGGCTGTTGCTTATCTGGAAGGTAGGGGAATTGATAAGGCAGTTGCGGAACTGTATGAGATTACTACTCAAACGAAGAATGATAATGTGTTAGTGTTTCCGTTTTATGATGATAAAGGGGTTATGCAGTTTGTAAAGTATCGAAAGACAGACTTTAAACCTGAAAAGGACAATAATAAAGAATGGTGTGAAAAAGATTGTAAGCCTATCCTCTTTGGCATGAAGCAGTGTAAAGACTTTCAACGTCTTATAGTTACGGAAGGGCAAATTGACTCATTGTCAGTAGCGGCAGCAGGATTACATAATGCTGTATCTGTCCCAAACGGTGCAAAAGGCTTCACATGGGTTCCATATTGTTGGGAATGGGTACGGAAATTTGAGGAGATTGTTA
Source organism: Bacillota bacterium (assembly GCA_017547345.1). Next base: position 6,704 of record JAFYPY010000128.1, read on the forward strand.
TCTTCGGAGATTTTGAAAAAGGCGGAATGACCCTACTGGAAGATTTTAAGAAGAGATTCCCCAATAAAATTCGGTATGTACAGGAAAAGGACTATAGGGGCTGTAAGGATGCTAATGAGATTTTAAAGAAGTTTGGTAAGGCAGCAGTTCAGGAAGCAGTTGAAAATGCAAAAGCTGTACCGGTTAGCAGAGTATTGAGTCTTGCAGAGGTTAAAGGTGTTGACATATATGGCTTGTCGAAACTAAGGACGGGCATAGAGAAACTGGACAGGCTTCTATATGGCGGTCTGCCGTTCGGACAGGTGCATTTGATAGCTGGAAAACGTGGAGAGGGCAAGAGCACTTTTGCAAGTCAGGTTATAGCTGAAGCCATAGAACAGAATCTAAATACCTTTGTCTATTCTGGAGAACTTCCAAACTATCTCTTTAAGTCATGGCTAGATTTTCAAATAGCGGGCAAACAGCACATAACAGAAAATGTTAAAGATGGGAAAACCAGTAGGTTTATTACAAATCAAAATCAGCAGCTTATTAATACATGGTATCAGGACAAGGTTTATATCTATGATAGTCAAATTGTAGAAGATGAGGAACAGGAAGATATCATAAGAACTTTGGAGCAGGCTATTATGCAGTATGGAATTAGGGTGGTTCTGATTGACAACCTTATGACAGCTTTGGACTTAGATGCAGAGAGAAGCAGTGACCGTTATGACAGGCAGAGCACTTTTGTGAAGAAATTGAGAAAAATAGCCTTAAGGTATGATGTTGCCATTCTTTTAGTAGCCCATAGGCGAAAAAAGAACGGTTACAATGCAGATATCAATGACGAAATCAGTGGAACCAGTGATATATCCAATATTGCAGGGGTTATTATCAATTATGACAGAGATGAGGAACTGGCTACTGACCAAAGAAGATTAACAGTATCTAAGAACAGACTGTTTGGGAAGTTGGAATTAAAAGGTTTTGCACTGGATTATGAGGAGCGTTCTAAGAGGATTTATGGACAAGGGGATGACCCTTATAAGCAGTATGCTTGGGATAAGTCAGATGGCTTTATGGCAGCAGACGATATGGAAATTCCATTTTAGGGGAGTCAGGATGGAGCAGGAAGAATTAAAGCGATACTATGAGGTTTATACAGAGTGTTGGAAATTATTAAAAAAATATAGTAATCCGACAGATATGGAAGAATTTTGGGAGAATCTTGCCGTGGAGTGCCATGAGCTTAATGAAAAGTTTGAGCAAAAGAAGTTTGCTTCTGAAATTATACTGTCCACTTATATTGAGATTGAAAGAATATGGAAATGCAGTAAAGAAAAAGAGGAATGGAGGAATGGTAAGAATGGTAATATACCTGCAAAATAGGAAAGGAATAACAAAAATGCCGAAAGAAGTGTGGGTGAAGCAATATGGGACTAAAGGAGTGATTGTTTGTACTGGTAGGGCTAATCCTTATATCGGGGAATACGAAAGCGAGGAACGTGCGAATGAAGTCCTGGCAGAGATGTTCAAGTATTGTCAAAATGGGGAAAACAGCTATGTTATGCCAAAAGAATAAAACGGATGGATAGTCAGAGGAATGAATAATTGAGTCTGAATTATAGTACATAAGGACAAAGAGGTTACGGAATAAAGCATGATGTAGAAGAAGACTAATAGCAAAAAAGGACTCCCTGAATATTGAGAGCCCAAAATGGAAAACCATGATTCTGCTAATTGAGTGACTCTATTATATCGGAGGGAGCAGAACATGTCAAACGAAGATTTAGTATTGCAGATACAGGCAGGCAACAATAACCTGATGGAAGTCTTATGGGAACAGAACAAGGCTCTAGTATATACCGTGGTAAAGAGATACACCAATCTAGCAGAACTGGATGACCTGATGCAGGAATGTTATCTAGGGTTATGTAAGGCGGTGGAAAGTTATAATCCTGATGCCGGAGCTGCGTTCTCTACTTATGCGGTAAATGGTATCCGGAGAAGTGTACTAAATTATCTTAGGGCAGGCAAGAGTGTAAAAGTGCCAGCATGGCAGCAGGAGCTTGTCTATAAATGGCAGCAGTTGAGGAAAGAATTTGAAATAAGCTACAACAGAGAACCGACAGAACGGGAAGCTTGTTATTATTTGAACATTAATAAAAGAAAGCTGCTTGAAGTTAAAAAAGCTGCAATTGCCGAGAAGGTGACAAGCTTGGATGTTCCGATTGGTGATGATGAAACACTTATACTGGCAGATACTCTGAAATCTCCGAATAACGATTTTGAGGATATAGACAAAGGAATGGACCACCAGAACATGAAAAAGGATTTGTGGGCAGCAGTAGATGGTTTAGAAGATATGCAGGCAAAGGTAATACACTTAAGGTTTCAGGGTAATTTGACAATGAAACAAATTGGAGAGCATCTGGGAGTAACGGAAAGTAATGCAAGGACACTGGAGAATAAAGGACTGCGCAAACTGAGACACTCTTCAGTCACTAAGAAGTTGAAACCATATTATGACGAATATATGGCAGCAGCCTATAGGAGAACTTCTCTGTCTTCTTTTCGATATACTTTTACTAGTTCCGAGGAATGGCATATTTTACAGAGGGAAGAGCGGGGGCAGTTATAGGTGTAGAGTGTGTGGAGACTATCATAGGGGGTGGTAGGGTATCCCCCCGGAGTTTAAGGTGAAAAAAGGAGAAAGGTCCAGCACCACATCCCCCACCTCTGTTCGAAAAATATTCCCAAATCAGCTTTTTAATGGGGTTGAAGTGTGACAGGCTATGGCAGATAGACAAAGTAAAAGGTTGCACCGGTGCAACTGATCAGGAAATACAAGGGAAATATAAAGATATTCTGAAAAGGGGCATGTTATGACAAATGAAGTGTTAAAGCAGTTTAAATATCAAGAAAAAGAAGTGAAAATGTGGGAAAAAGAACTGAAAAAAATAAGGGATGAAAAAGAACGCGAGGAAAGAATGGCAGGATGCCTTTTAAACAAATATAGGGCAGCAGGACAAGCAGGGAAAGAGCATATAAGACTGTTGCCAGAGGTAGAAAAAGAGATAGAGGAGATAATAGAGGATAGACTGGAGAAGCTACAGAAGGCAAAAAAGGATGCAATAGCGTATATAAACGAAATAGAGGACAGCTATATGCGTCAAGTAGTTTTTATGCGCATAGTGTTGGGAATGAAGTGGAAACAAATTGCCAGTGAAATGGGTGGCAGTAATACCGAGGATAGTGTGAGAAGGGCATATAGTAGGTTTTTAAGGAAAAAGGAATGAGTTTTCATTTCCTTCTGTTGCTGAAGGCGTTATTCACAATTTTGTGAATAGGGATACTTTGAAATAGGGCGGAGTTTTCCGCTGCATTCAACAGGCTCAAAATTGAGCAGATTGGCAGTGAAGTATTTTCATTGCGAAATAGATGCACGAAATGGTGCAGTGATTAGCTCGATATTTTAGTGGAAGAGGCCTCCTCAATTTTGAGGAGATGTAAAACTACTGCTGAAATCTTAGCTCTATTTATTGAATTACACCAAGGGATTTGATGATACACAGATTGTTTGTTTTGATACAATCCAAGATTGGATTTTCCTCGAAGATGAGGGCACGGAACTGTGCGGACCGAATGGAGCCGAGATTTCGGCTGTACATGACCAACGCAAAATTACGTCCCAGAAATACGAAGTATAGACATACTATGCTTTGTGGTAGAAAGTATATTATACTTCGCACGTCCGAAATGTGGAAAACATTTTCGTGAGGTTGCGAAAATGGTGATAGTTTTCGCCCTAGTTGGCGAGAACTGTAGAACATAAGAACAGACCGAAAGGAGAACATATTATGAGATTACATGTAGATAATTATAGACGTATTTTAGATGAAAAAGGGTTAAGCGACCAACAGGTATGTAAAAGTACGGGTTTGTCAGAAAAGACCTTAAATTGGATTTTAAAGAATAGATACCTAGAAGTTGCCACAGCAGAACTGATAGCAGATGCACTGGGATGTGAGGTAAAGGAGATTTATGCATCAGATAGCAATGATTGTGTGGAAAACGTCATTGAATGGATGAAAGACGGTGGACAAGCTACGGTGACACTTTCTCAACGGAGTATGATAACTAGGGTAAAGAAACTTGCTGCAGAACGTCCAGAGGAATGCCAGATAGTAGCAGAGAATGAGGATGGTTCTATCTGTGCCCATGTTCCAAGAAGCTGGATAAAAATTAAACCGTCAAGACAGTTATCAGAGGAACAGAGAAAAGAAATATCATATAGACTGAATGGAAAATAATTTGTAGAGCCTATCTACAATGGGTGATTTAGGGTAAATTTCAATTTTTATTTATCAGACGATAAAAGTATCATCTAAGACATAAAAGGGCGAAAATGGTTCTTCATTATTGTGGTTATCTGTCATCCTCATATTATAACACCAAAATAGAATATTAATGCCCGCTTAATTGACGACATTTAGGTTAATGTTAAAGGAAAGCAGAATACATGGTGTATGGATGGGAGGTATATGAAAATTTAGAGATAAGTCCAAAATCGCCCTTATCAAAGATATTTGCAAAGAAATTATGCAGGGAATGTGGAATAGGAGGAACAACATGAATGAATTAGTTTATTTGAAAAATGATGAAGCAGTGTGTAGAAGTGTGGATGTAGCCAAAATGTTTGGCAAACGACATGACAAATTGATACATGAAATTGAAAGAATGTATTCTGACTTAATTGGTAATTCCAATGTCCGAAATGGTGGAGCGAAATTCTTTCATAAATCTAGTTATGAGAGCAGAGGAAAACATTATCCTATGTACCTTATGAATCGTGACGGATTTTCGTTGCTGGTTATGGGGTTCACTGGAAAAGAAGCTCTTGAATGGAAATTAAAGTACATAGAAGCATTCAATTATATGGAATTTATTCTCCGTGAAAAATCTACAGGGGCATGGCTGGGGACAAGAGAACAGGGCAAGCTCACACGCAAAGCAGAAGCAGATACTATTAAGCAGTTGGTTGAATATGCAAAGAGCCAGGGGAGCACTCATGCAGATAGGCTTTATAGTAACTATACCAACTTAGCGAATAAGATTGCGGGGATAAAGGATCGAGAGGAAGCAACAACAGTGCAGCTTAATAATCTGACATTGATTGAAAATATCATCTTAAACTGCATCCAAAACGGAATTATCGCAGAGAAGCATTACAAGGAAATCTATCAGGATTGCAAGAGAAGGTTGGAAGTGTTTAAGGATATTGTCTATTTGGAGACAGCATCTTAGTAAAAGATTCTCACTCGGCAATTCTGCCGAGCTAAATTGTATTACAAGAAACTAAAAACGGATTGAATATCACGATAGTTCAAAAACGTATTGTAGACAGGTATGATTAGAGGTAAATTTTGATTTTTCTTTGCCTAGAGTAGGAATCTTAGGGGAAGGGGATAATCAGACCTACAAGGCAAAATTCTTGGGAGAATCTCAAGTGCAATCAATAGCATAAAAAGAGCCTCTATCAGAGCGGCAACTCTAATAAAGGCAGCAGTTCGTCGACCTACCAAAATTGAGGGAAATGTTCTATTTTAAAAATCCTCATCGTCCATGATATCATCATCATGTTTTATCATTTCTTCTGTTGGTTTTACATCATTTCTTTTGCGTGCCGCTATTGTTCTGCCTTGTTCATCTTTGTACATATTAAGTTCTCTTTGAAATTTAGCCAATCGCTGGCTTTTTACATAGGCTGCAAAACGTTTGATTTCAGCTATTTCTTCCACAGTATATTCTTCTTCGTCAAAATGAGCTGCTAGAGTATTAGGTTTTGCAGTTTCTATAGGAGTATCACTGGCTGGATAATCTGGTTTTGTTAGTGAACCAGATCCGGCAAGTATATCCTTACGAGGAGGTAATTTTTCTGTTAATGGAATAAAAATTAGTTCTTGGACATTTACGTCTAATGCATCAGCAATTTTTTTTAGAGTTTCAATTTTAGGATTTGCTTTACCTAATTCATATCTTCTGATAGCAGAATCAGCCATACCACATAGATCTCCAAGTTGTTTTTGAGTTAAGCCTTTTTTTAGTCTAATACGTTTTATATTTTCTCCGCTTGTCATTATATCACCTCAAGAATATAGTAGCATACTGGTGGCAAAAAGGAAAGTACAAAAAAGTTCTAAAAAGGCATTGACAAGTACAGAAATGTACTGTAATATGATAGCAACAGAACAAAGATGTTCTGTTTTGAAATAAAGAAAAGAGGTGGACAATATGAAACTTGACAAAAATAAATATGAGATCGCTAGAGCAAGGGTCTGTATGAGTTCCAAGGAAATTATTGATGCAGGAATACCAAAAGGAACACTTTACAGAATTGTAAATGGTGAAGATGTAAGGCCAGAAACAATTGGAAAGTTAGCAGCTATTTTAAAGGTTGATATTACAGAAATTATTGAAGATTAGGAAGGAATAATGTATGAAGCAGGTAGAAAAAATAGCACAACAACTTCCAGAAATCAAAATCTGGAATAATCAACGAGTTGTAACATTCAAAGATATTGATGAAGTACATGAAAGACCAAAAGGAACAGCAAGTCGAAACTTCAAAAGCAATAAAAAGCATTTTATTAAAGATGTGGATTATTACTTAGTAATCCATGAAGATTTCAATGGACGAAATTCGTCCAATGGAGAAAAGGCAGCATTTGGAGTTATTCCGCCAAAAGGACTTACGTTACTTACAGAAAGTGGTTATTTAATGGTTGTAAAATCTTTTACAGATGATTTGTCCTGGGAAGTGCAAAGAAGACTTGTAAACAATTACTTTCTAAGGGATGAACAGTCTGAGGAGACTGAACTGCCACAGAAAGAAAAGGTTTTATTAAAAAATTCAAGAACATGGTTCCAACAAAACAACTGGAAGATGAAGTTGATTTGTGACTACTTTGATTGGGAACGTAAATATTTGTATCATAAGATTTTAAGAGAAGTTTCGGATATTTATGATTTAGATGGACTTGAAGTGACATACATAGGAGAATACGGTCATGAACCAAGATATAAGATGGAATTATTGGAATTCTATCCTCCAGCACAAGAAACGGCTAGTCGATATATCGATTTTCTGTTAGCAGAAGTAGAAGAATAACTTTTCAATTATGAAAAAAAATTTAGCCTATCATATTATTAAAAAGAGCCCAAGTAAGAGCGGCAACTCTTAGCAAGGGCAGTAACCCGTCAACCACCATAATTGAAAGGGCAAACAGATTATATCATGACGGTTGCCCTTTCGCAAGAGAAAGGAAGTAGATACAAATGCACCACGTAGAAATGATTCAGAAGATTGAGAACACAGTGAACAATGTAAATGATACCGGATTAGAATTGATTATTCGTTTTATCGGTGGAATGGAGGATGTTGAGAAATACAACGTCAATACTACACCAGAACGTATAGAGCAGATTAAAGCCGAAGAAGAACAGAAGGCAGTAGAGGAAAAGGTAAAGAAAGAACAGGAACGAATGAACAAGCCAGACCCATACACGATGAATGATACCATGAAGATGTTAGGCAAGCAGTGTCCGCTGTCTACGATTGGAACAAGAGGCTTTATGGAAATTCGCAATATTCTGGAAGCAAGACCTCATACAGCAACTTTGGATACAGCAATTGATATTTTCGCGTTGGGGTTCATATACGGAAAGCGAGCAGAGAGATCCAAAAGAAAGGGTGTGGCTGATATTGCAAGAGCATGATGTTATTAATTCCATTATGAGGCAGTATGCTGGCAGAACCCCAATAACAAGAAGAGGTATTAAAATTCTTTACGATAGGGCTCAATATCGAGGGTATCAGCCATGTGCAATATATGCAGGGCTTAAAACTGTAATTTGCAAGAATTATCTCCGATCAGAGTATCAGCCACCAAATGGAGATGTTACCCAAGAGGTTATACATGACCGGATTTACATAGAAGATGTTGAATTTAGGGCGATTATGAAAGGTTATATAAATTATTAAGAGGTGATGTGAAATGCAGAAATTAATTGATAAATATGGAAAACTAGGAATGGTTAAGATACCTGGAACAGAAAAAGAAGTACCCATTCTTAATCTTCCTATGATGTCAGATGAAGAATGGCAGCAATTGGCTGCTAAACAGAGGGATAAGACCGGGAAGTAATTCAAGGTGTCACTGAAATAATGATAACTTGAAAGATAGAAAACTTTGTGAATTAGGGAAAGGTGTTACCAACACCTGAATTTAATATCATAAGATAAGCAGATATATATATCACTTTCGACATTATAATATAAAAAAATCATATTATTATAAAGGTTACTGCCATTTGAAAGGGGCTGGTTGAATGGATGAGAAAATAGAAGTAATCAGACAGATACAGGAAGGTTATGACAGAAATTGTATTATCGAAGCTGAAGCAATCGAACTGGTAAAGCAGGGGAACGCTCTCGTGGCAGCAGAACTGTTAAATACTTTTGAAGATAGTAACCTTAAGGAAATATTGAAGTAGGGAAAAAGTTTCTTGGAGTATATGTATTGCTGCAGGTATGGATTGTAGATGTTTAAATGGCATCGGAAAGGAGTAGCTTATGGCAGTAGACAAAAGAGGAAGAAAACTTCCAAAAGGAGTACGTCAAAAAGGGAGCCGTTTCGAAGGTCGTGTTACATACCAAGAGAAAACTTATTCTGTATATGGCGATACAGTAAAAGAGACTCAGACAAAGATGACAGAGCTTAAATATAAATTAGAACATGGAGTTTTTGTTGAGAAGAGTAAGCTAACTTTGGATCAGTGGTTTGATACCTGGATTGAGGAATATAAAAAGAATCAGGTCAAGATTGGAACCTATACCAACTATAAGAACTATTATCGATGTATGCTTAAAGAACGATTAGGCAGCAGGTACATTGCTGATATAAGAGGGGAGCACATTCAAAAGCTTTATAATGATTATGTAAAAGAGGACTATTCCCTTACAGCAATCAAATCAACAGCAATTATACTGAATGGATGTTTTAAGCAGGCGGTCAAGAATGGTCTGATAGAGAAGAATCCAGTTCTAAATACAGAACTTCCAAGACGAAAGGAGAAGAAGGTGAAGGAGGCAATGACAAAAGAACAGCAGACACTCTTCATGGAATATGCAAAAGATAGCTATTTATATAATTTGTTTGCGATTATGTTAAGGACCGGTATGAGAATCGGAGAACTGCAAGCCTTAAAGTATTCAGATATAAACAGAAAGAACAATGTCATTGAAGTGCGGAGAACATTAAAATATATTGTTGGCATAGGCTATCTGGAAGACACGCCAAAGACCAGGACCTCGAAAAGAGATATTCCTTTGACTACTGCCACACTGCAGCTATTTGAGAATCAGAAGAAGCAATGGAGTCGTAAGATAGGGAATATCAATGGATATATCTTTACAAATGAAAAGGGCGAGCCATTGAGCAGAGATAAGGTTCAAGGAGAAATTGACCGCATTGTTAAGAGGATAAGGAAGGATGGGTATGAATTTAATCATATAAGTCCTCATATATTCCGGCATACATTTGCTACTAGGGCAATTGAAGCTGGAATGCAGCCACAGGTATTGAAAACGATAATGGGGCATAGTTCTTTGGCAATGACAATGGATTTATATAGTCATGTAATGGAAGATGTAAAGGTCAATGAAATGGAAAAGATAGATATAGCATTTTAGGGCAGGGTAACCTGTCCTTTTTTTGTTGCCTAATTTACCCAATTTCTGCCCAAGATAGCAAGGACTTCTATAAACTGATACAAACTTTCAAAGTAGAAAAACCCTTTGTTTTCTAGGAAAATAAACGAATATAAGCTGATATGAATAGTTAGCCATTAACATTGTGATTTAAAAGAATATAGAGTACATACAAAGGGTTGGAATAGTTACAAGCCTTTATTTTGCTGTGTTTAGCAAGTGGTAAAAGTTTAATTTTAGAAGCAAAAATAGAAGGGTTGCCCAAGATTTGCCCAAGATTTGTCAAGATAGGAAAATACGTTTATAGCTACATTGGAACAATTAATGCTGATTTGGTTGCTTGTGATAAATAGGGAGTTTAGAAATGAGTGTTTTATTTCTGTTGTGTGGGATTAATAAAATCGAAATTAACTAAGAAAGGTTAAATAATATTATGAAAATGGTTGACAAATTTTCTTAAATGGAATATTATAGGTTTATAGGGAGAAAGGAGGCGCATTATGTTAACGAGATTTGGCAAGTTTTGCAGAAAATTGCGTATAGATAAAGGCGAGTTGCTTTTGGATATGGCAAATAAATTGAATGTATCTGCTGCATTTTTATCAAAAGTTGAGAACGGAAAAAGTAAGCCTCCAATGGAGTGGAAACAAGTAATAGCGAACACATATCGGCTTACAAATGAGGAAATTAATGAGTTAGATGAGGCGATGTTTGAGGCTCGTAATCATGACAGCATCGATTTAAGTATTTTTAGCACTTCTGAGAGAGAAGAAATGTTAGCTTTCGCAAGAAGACTAAGCACAAAAGATAAAGAAATTGATGAAATTAGACGGATTTTACGAGCAGACAAGGGGAGGGATTAGTCTGAAAGCATGTGTAAGACCACGTTCGAAAGCAGAAATCAGAAAAATTGCAGCTAGATTAAGAAAAATTACGGGTTTTGAGGAAACAAAAAAATTTCCTATCGTGCAGTTTATCGAGTGGATTATAGGCGATCCAGATGGAGAATATAATTTTGAAATTGTTGGATTAAGTGAAATGGACGATAAGTATGCGGTAACAGATTTAAAGGCAGGAATTATAAAAATCCGAGAAGACGTATATAAACGTGCAATAGAAGGTTCTCCGAGAGATTTGTTTACTTTATTTCACGAAGTAGGACATTTTGTTTTGCATCCTCCGGGAGAGGTGATGTTTGCCAGAGGAGATGTACCTGCTTATCAAGATCCGGAATGGCAAGCAAATTGTTTCGCAGCTGAATTAATGGCACCATATAGTTTGGCAAGGGGTATGAGTGCAGAACAAATAGTGGA
>JAFYPY010000129.1 GCA_017547345.1 Bacillota bacterium
AACATCAAAAAACGGCTATAATCATAGCCGTTTTTTAGTAAATATTCTTTTATGCGAGTTGTTGTACAATATTTGATAATCCTATGCTCCGAATCTAGACGCTGCTTCTTTTAACATCTGTCTGATTGGAAGATTGTATGGACATCTTGTCTCACATACGCCACAGTCTATACACGCGCTAGCTTTAACTGCAAAACCGTCGTATCTAGTTCTTGCCCAGTCTTCAAGGCCATATCTATCAAGGTATCCTTGCATTAAGAATACGCCTGAGATATTGATTCCTTTAGTACATGGTGCACAGTAGTTACAACGACGACAGAAGTTGTTTCCTAGTTCTTTTCTAACAGCTTCCATCTTTGCAAGTTCTTCTTCTGTTAGTGGCGCTTCATTTTCGCTAGCCTTTAGGTTCTGACTAACCTCTTCTACGCTAGCCATTCCCGGAATCACAACAGAAATATCAGGATTTGCACAGATAAATCTAAGTGCAAGTTCACCGTCTTCAATAGCTCCACCAGCAAGTGGCTTCATTACAATAAATCCGATATTCTTTTCTTTGCACTTCTTAATTAAATCATCACCTTGATTTTCTACAATGTTATATGGGAACATTATTGTCTCAACCCATTCTAATTCTAAAGCTTCTTCAAACAGTTCTAGAGAATGAGTAGTAAAACCAATATGTCCAATTTTACCTTCAGCCTTAGCTTCCATAAGGCCTTCTAGCGCGCCTCCTTCAGCTAATACCTGCTCAAATTCAGCCTTGCTAGGGTTATGAATCTGATAAAGGTCAATATAATCTGTACGAAGGTTTTTAAGGCTTGTTTCGATGTCAGCCTTTACTCCTTCTTTGCTGCGAGACATACTTTTTGTAGCTAAGATAAACTTATCGCGCTTTCCTTCGATAGCTTCTCCAATTAATTCTTCACTGATAGTATATCCTCTTGCAGTATCAATATAGTTTATTCCGTTATGAAGCATAGCCTCCATAATGTCTTTTACCGTTTCTACGCTAACTTTCTGAATTGGAATTCCCCCGAATCCTAACTTTGAAACCTCAAGTCCACTCTTTCCTAAAACTCTATACTCCATAACTTCTCCTTTAATACAAACTTGCTAAATATTCTTCTACATAATGGGAACAAGTTGCCCCATCAGCTACTGCCGTTACAACTTGTCTAAGTGCCTTAGTTCTAACATCTCCTATTGCGAAGACCCCAGGTATACTAGTTCTACAAGACTCATCGGCTACTATGTAACCCGCCTTGTCAAGTTCTACCTTTCCTTCCACAAGTTCTGTATTAGGCTTTCTCCCAATGCTTACGAACACTCCATCAACTGGTAGATAAGAAGTTTCTTCAGTCTTAATGTTCCTAATATTGAGGCCTTCAAGTCTATCACCTGCGACCAACTCCTCTATCTGGCTATCCCAAATAAATTCGACATTGTCCATAGATTCAAGTTGCTTGTGGTATATCTTTGTCGCCCTAAGAGTATCTCTTCTATGAATAATATACACCTTTTTTGCGATTCTGGAAAGTATAATAGTGTCAGCTACGGCAGTATTTCCTCCGCCAACAACAGCAACAACCTTATCCTTATAGAACATTCCATCACAAGCTGCACAATAGTTAATTCCTCTACCCACATATGAGGACTCTTTTTCAACACCAAGTTCCCTAGGATTTGCCCCTGTAGCAATGATAATAGCTTTTGCGATAAAATCTCCTTCACTCGTATGAGCAACTTTATCTTCACCATCTAAGTCCAAAGAATACACCTCAGCAAGTTCAGTAAGAACTCCAAATCGTTCAGCTGTTGCCTGCATTTTTTCTCCAAGTTCGAACCCGTCTATACCTTCTTCAAATCCTGGATAGTTATCTATTTGAGATGTTAGGGCCATCTGACCTCCTGCCGAAAGCTTTTCTAGTACAATTGTTTTTAGTCCTGCTCTTGCAGTATAAAGAGCTGCTGAGTATCCACCAGGACCACCACCTATAATTATAACATCATAATTTTTATCCATAATTGTCTCCTTCTCTATGCTCTGTTATGCGCTAGCCTAGCCAAGGTACTTATTAATAAAGTCTTCTAAAATAGCCTTCGAGCCCGGTGCTACAATCTGATCCACTGCTTGTCCATCTTTATAAAACACGAAAGTTGGAATGACTTCGATCTCATTTAGTGAAGCGATTTGTGGTTCTTCATCAATATTAACTTTACCCAAAATCAGTTTGCCATCATATTCTATACCTAGTTTATCATAAGCAGGTCCAATTCTTCTGCAGTAAGTACACCATGGTGCCCAATACTCAATTACTGCAACTTTCTTTTCTTCGATAATTTCTTTATATAAATCTTTATTGATATTTGCTAACATTTTAATGTCTCCTTTACAGTCATATATTTTGTTTATATATATTTTACACACAAAAGCGTTATATTAAAACGCTTTTATTTTTTAACCTAATAGAAAATACTCCATAAAAAAAAGGGTTATCTCATTTTGAGACAACCCTTATTTAAATTTAACTTTATTTTTCAAGAAGACAAATTGCTTCTATATGTTTTGTAAAGCAGAAATTATCAAAAGGCTTTAAGTATTTGCACTTGTAGCCGTAGTATTCCATATACTTGATGTTGTCTGCAAGGGTCTTAGGATTGCATGATACATATACAATCTGTTTAACTCCATATTCTAAAATCTTGTCTAATGCTTTTGGCTGGATGCCCACTCTTGGAGGGTCTACCACGATAACTTCAGGCTTTTCCTCTACAGTCTTTAGAACTTCAAATACATCTCCAGCTAGGAACTTGCAGTTTTCAAGGCCGTTTAACTTAGCGTTTTCCTTTGCAGCCTC
>JAFYPY010000130.1 GCA_017547345.1 Bacillota bacterium
AGCAAGCAAATTACTGTGATGTCAGATTCAACACCCTTTTCTGCTGCCATCTTATCAATTCTCTGAGCACTTATATAAGTCCAATAAATTATATAGAAAGGAACAAACATACATAATAGTAACTGTGCTGTTGCTCCCCTCACCGCTTCTCCTTTTACACGATTTAAGAAGTTTGTTGTTTTGTAAATCCAAATGAAATTCCATATACCAAATGTAAAAATCAAAAGGACTACATGCTTAGCAATGCCATAATATCCTTCAGGAGAAACTCCTACTTGCTGTGCCTGGGAAAATTCTTTTTCTTCTGCTCCCGCTTCTTCACCTTCAGCATTAAAGACAACCTCTTCTTCATTTTTCACTCCATCAGGGTGTGTGAAGGACAAAGCTGCAAGCGCCATTCCAGCTGTTGTCAATAGATTACCAAAGCTAAAAAGACCATATCCGCCATACCATTCATCAACGATAATGCTTACTAAAAGGCCTAGGATTAGGGACGAACCGAGCATAACTGCAGGTGCAAACCACATCTTCTTAACATCTTCCTTGTATTTTGGAAGTTTTTCTGTACACTGTACCACCAACAATAGAGCAAATCCAATGTATGCAACTGCTTCAATTAGAGCCGGCATCATGCAAAATAGATTGAATTTGTATGTACCATCATACCAATAATCATAGCTGTATACACTATATCTATCCCATGCAAATCCCATAAAGAAATTGAATATGACCACTGCAGCAATGAGTCCTGCACCAACAACGGCAAGTTTCTGCTTATCCTCAGCTATCAAGCCAATTGTAACAAGTACAAAGCCTACAAGTTCAGCTAGTATAAGTGTCAAAGCCAAGTATTCACCATATCCAAAATAATATCCAATATTGTTAACTATCCCACCTAATGTAAGAAATGCTTGTAAGCCAAAAATTACTATGGCAATAATGGTTACTGTACTTTTCTTTTTAACGTTTGTTTCCATCTTAATTAAAACTCCTTCTTTTTAGTATCCTATATTACATTTTATATAATTTAAAAAAATGTCAATTTTTATCAAAATGCGTCTGTTGCTTCATCTGCCCTAATTTCTTTATTCTTGATTATGTATAGTGCGTATGCTACAGCAATTATTGTCAAAGCTGTAGCGGTTCCAATTTCAAGAAAAAACGAAGCTGCCTGCTCATCAGCAAATGCGCTAGATGCATTGAGCACGCTATGGGTTATAATACACGGCCACAGACTTTTTGTTTTATAGAAAATTATTGTAAACAAGAAGCCGGCAGCAATGGCGTATACGACCTGTAGCATATTGGAAAACAAATCAGCCCCACTTCCATTGAACAAGTTTACTATATGTCCTATACCAAAGGTTACGCTAGATACAATTATTGCAGTCTTCACATTGTCTTTTGCCATTTCCACAAAAAGAAACCCTCTAAAAATTATTTCTTCAAGAAATCCTACCAATAACATGCTAAAAACATATAGGAAACCTTCGAGTGGCGACATATTAAAGGCAAATCCATACCAAACATTCATAGTAGCAAGGCCCACTAACGGTATGTAATACAACATTTTAGCGCTTGAAACCTGCGGTCTACATAAACCGAAGGTTTTCATATATCCATTTCTTTTAATCCAGCAAACTGAAACCATAGTCATGGCTAAACAAAGTGCCAATGATATGGACTTCGGCGCACCCAGTTCTACCGACAAATTATCCGCAATGCTTAGCCCTACCACATATACGACTATCCATATTATTGCAAACAGGAGTCCATTTTTTTCGTATAATTTATTCATTAAAAAATCTCCCAACCATAATTGTGCAAAATCCCCTAGGTGTATTACCTTAGATGTCCCATTTTGCTGTATTATATCATGATTGAGAGGCCTTTTTAATTATTTTTTCTTCTATTTATTCCACTCTTTTGTATTCTTTATAATCCAGTCAGCCAAATCCTCAATGCCCTCTCCTTTTATAGCTGATATGAAAAGAATATCAATCTTAGGATTTCGCATTTTGGCATATTCTGTCACTTTTTGAATATCAAAGTCGAAATATTCTATTACATCCATCTTGTTTATCACAAGCAAATCGCATGTTTCATACATCAACGGATATTTTAGTGGTTTATCATGTCCTTCAGGAACCGACAATATAGTCATATTTTTTACTGCTCCCGTATCAAACTCCGCTGGGCATACCAGGTTGCCTACATTTTCAAGAACTACTAAATCGTAAGCTTCACTTCCTAAAGTCTTGAGCCCTTGTCTTGTCATATCGGCATCAAGGTGGCACATTCCTCCTGTGTGAATCTGTATGCTGTCAACTCCTGCTGATTGCATAGTAGCAGCATCTACTGTAGAATCTATATCCGCTTCCATCACGGCCCATTTAAGGTTCCCTTCAAGCTTCTTTGCAAGCGCCAACAAAGTAGTGGTCTTACCTGAGCCAGGAGAAGACATTAGATTGAGTAAAAAAGTCTTGTCCTTATGTAATTGCTGGCGCAAAGCCTCTGCGTCTTTGTCGTTATCTTCAAACACGCTCTGCTTCACTTCTATGATTTTCAATTCTTCCATATCTATTCCTCGTTCCAAATCTTCAAATCTAAATTATAATCTGTCGCAAAATAGTCATGTAAATCTTTTCTCATCGGCATAGTCTGTTTAATCTTTATAACATCCGATGGACATTTGGATTTGCAAATTCCGCATCCCACACATATTTCTTGATTTATAACTACCTTGCCATCTTCGCCAAAAGAAATTGCTTCAACTGGGCAACCATTATGACCGTCGTTACAAAGGCCACATCCTGTACATTTAGTTCTGTCCGGTACAGCGGTCCAACCTGCCGGATGGAATCTGTGTCTTTCTTTAGGCGTTGCATTTCGTGCAAGTTTTAGAGCAATACAGCAGCACGGGCAACAGAAACAAATCTCAAGAAACTGGTCCATAAGATCATTTCTAATTCCCCAAAGCAACTGCTCGACCTCAATCCATACTGCATGGCCCATTAACCCATGGGCAGCAGCCTGATCAACTCTCTCACAAGCCTCTTCGTATGTAAACTCTTTTCCAAGACCATGTTTTACAACAATCTTTCCTGCTTCACCTAGGAATAGACAGGCAATGTCTTTAGGATAATCTTGACAATCCGTCGCTTCTCTGCAAAGGCATGTGTCCATCCCCGCTATATATGTAACTTTTTTCAGGGACTCCTTGATTATATCCATAGGAATTACAACCTTTTCGCCCTTTTCAGAAACATCTACATTTAGGGGAAGTACTACTGTGCTAGTATGAGTTTCCATATCGGGAGCAAGCATTATTCCCTTCTTGTAGAACTCACCCTTCCATCCACCTTCCTTCATCCATACAGAGTATTTTACAAACATATGGTAAAGTTTTAGAGCCAAAGGCCAGATGCTTTTTCGCATATAAATCACATGCTCTTTTATGAAGTTGTATATTCCAAGTCCGTTGGGATGATTCTTGAAAGGAGGAAATCCTACTTCTTTGCGCTTCAGTCTTTCTTCATCTAAATAAAGAACATTCCCCTCTTCATCAATATTACTCGCCTGTTTCTTTATTTCTTCATCATACTTCACAGTTCTTACCTCTTATTTCTAATATCCTATATCTTTGATTTGGAGCCCCTTACCATGCGCCATAACAATTTTTAATTCCGCACTCTCTAACACTGAAAAACCGTCGATGGCAAGCGGAAAAAGCTTCATAAAGTACATAGGCACATAGCTTGATTCCTCGCCCACTTCTAATGTGATATGCTTAACTCTTTCAATTTTATTTTGCGTCGCAATCTTGTTAACCGTCTTTACGGCTTCCATCAATACTCCAAGTTCGTGCATAAGTTCTCCCTTTCTTGAAAGGATTATATCACTCCCTAAAAAGCCGGTCTTGAAACACTTTTGTATTTTTGTTCCATTATGATATAATTATAAAAATATGTTTCGCTTTGGAGGTTCATATGGTCAGTCGAACTTATAACGCTATCATAGATGCATTTAATAGACTAATTGCAGAAAAAGATTTTAATAAAATTTCCGTAGAGATGGTCATGGAAAAAGCAGGTGTAAGCCGTTCTACTTTCTATAGATATTTCAAGGATAAATACGATGTAATGAACGCCAATTACAAAAATCTTCTTGACCACTTTATCGATCCTTCCCGCTGCTCTAATTACAGGGAGTTATGTTTCCATTTGTTCGAATATGGTCAAAAGAATTTGGCGATTTTCAAAAATGCCCTAGGCTCTACGGGCTTTAACTCCTTCAGCAATTATATCTACACATATTCTTACGAAAAGGCTCTTGCTATAACCAAGGCGAACAGAAATGGTCAAGGGTTTACGCCTGTAGAGGAGTTGCAAGTAGATGTTTTTTGCAATGGAATCTGCGCAGTTTACAAAAATATGGTCGAACAAAGATACCAGATGACTGCAGCCGAAGCTGCCGATGCGCTTTATGAAATGATGCCAGAATCATTAAAACATTATTGGTGGAAATAAAATAAGAGAAGCACTCCTGTCGCTAATGCGATGTGTATGTGCCTCTCTTTTTAATTGTTTATTATTTAATTATTCCTTAATTGTTACATCGATACCGTTTACAGTTACCCCTTCTTCTGCAGGAATCAGTATATATTTAATACCATCTATTATTTGAGTCTTAACTCTATATGCATGCTCTGGATCAACTTTTATTTTGACTTCACCAGTTGTCATTTCAAACTTTTTAGTTTCTACCAAATTACTTGGGTTCAACACTCCTGAATTGCCAAAGTTCTTCTCACAAGCTTTATTAAAAGCAGAGATTTTGTCTTCATCGATGCCGTTTTTCTTTAAGATGTCACCAACTTCCTCCACATAGATTTCAGGAAGCTCAATCTCCTTGTTTTCCTTGTGAATTGCTAGTTTTTCGCGTATATCCTCGTGTACTGCCTGTACAACTTCTAGATTGCATTCTTCGCCGAGAGCCTCGCTTAATGTTCCTGCAAAAACATTCTTCTGCACACCTGCCGACATTGGAATTTGCTGTACATTGAATATTCCCTTGATGAATTCATCGTGGATTTCAAGTACATTGCGGCTATAGTAAAGAGCATTATAGATATTTGTACTTCTATTGTCAAAAGCCGGGAACATAAAGCCTATATCAGGAGTATTTATTACATGGCCTGTTGACGCGCCTCTAAAGGCCTTTTCTTCGGACATATATCTAAGTGCCGCCTTTGCATCTTTAACTGGATAGATGCCACAGATTATGTAGTCAAAAATTTCGCTGGACTCATCTTCGAAGACTTCATCATCGCTGCCTTTGAAAGGTACATCATAAGAATCAGTCGCCAAAAGTATTACATAGCTTTGGTCTGCCATATACACAGACTCTATAATTCTTTCGTATAATAGCTCTCTTAATCCCTCATCTCTTAAATGTGATTCCTTTAATGCCATAAGCAGTCTGTGTTCATCGCTATTTTCTACTTGCGCAGTAGAAAACCCTATATCTAAAAGGTTTCTGCCTAGAGTTCCGGAAATGGATTTCTTAACAAGTTTTAGATACATCTCAGCTTCTTCTTGCTCCATAAGCCCTACGGACATATCCATTCTTGCCACAATTTCTTTAGCTGCATTGACATAACAACCGTAGATGTGGCTAATGCTATCCTTATCTAAGCTAAATCTTCTTCTAATCTCTCTCAATTCTTTTTGGTTCATCATTTAACCCCCAACATTTTTATATGTAGTCATTATATCACATTATTA
>JAFYPY010000020.1 GCA_017547345.1 Bacillota bacterium
ATGCGGTGCTAGCTATCATGTAGTAAACATTCCTCCTAAAAAAGAAGGAATCTGTGATGTATGCGGCGAACCTCTTGTTCAGAGAGCTGATGACAACGCAGAAACCGTAGCAAACAGAATCGAAGTCTATGAAGCACAGACAAAGCCTTTAGTAGAATACTACGAACAGGCTGGCAACATTGCTCACATCGACGGAGCAACAGGCCTAGATCAGGTATTTGCAGACATCGTAAGCGCTTTAGGTGAATAATTATGATCATCATCAAATCCAGACAGGAACTTGAATTGATGCGCGAAGCGGGCAAGGCAACAAGCCAAATTCTAAAGGAATTAAACGACGTAATAAAGCCGGGAATAACTACTATGGATATTGACCGCTATGTTGCGAAGAGAATTGAGGACTTTGGAATGATTTCTGCAGAAAAAGGATACTGCGGTTATCCCGCGTATGTATGCGTTTCTGTAAACGATGAAGTAGTCCACGGCATTCCGACAGATGAAAGAATTCTAGTCGAAGGTGACATCGTAAGCATTGACCTAGTTATTGATAACAAAGGTTATATGGCCGATGCTGCTAGAACTTATGCCGTAGGTGAGATAAGCCCAGAAGCAAAGCATTTAATAGAAACGGCTGAAAAAGCCTTCTTTGAAGGATTAAAGTTCTGCAAGGTAGGACACAGAGTTTCAGATATTTCAAATGCAATTCAGACTACAGTTGAAGCCGAAGGGTTTGGAGTAATTAGAGATTTCGTAGGTCATGGAATCGGCAGTGAAATGCACGAAGACCCACAAATTCCAAATTACGGTAGACCAGGCAGAGGGCCAAGACTTCAAGAAGGAATGACCCTTGCGATTGAGCCAATGATTACTGAAGGCGACTATGAAATAGACGTACTTCTTGATGATTGGACGGCAGTAACTGTAGATGGCGGTTTATCCGCGCACTATGAAAATACTGTTCTAATAACCGATGGTGAGCCAGAGTTGCTTACCTTGTAATGTGAAAAGGAGATGTATTTATGGCGAAGAAAGACGTCATTGAGGCAATGGGAACGGTTGTTGACGCACAGCCAAATGCGATGTTTAAGGTTAAACTAGACAACGGTTTTGAAGTGCTTGCACACATTTCAGGCAAAATCAGAATGAATTATATCCGTATTCTTCCAGGAGATAAGGTAAAGGTTGAACTTTCACCTTATGACCTAACAAGAGGAAGAATTATTTGGAGAGACAAATAGGAACTTGGAGGATTAAAATGAAAGTAAGAGCTTCCGTAAAACCTATCTGCGAAAAGTGCAAAGTTATCAAGAGAAACGGTAAAGTAATGGTTATCTGCGAAAATCCAAAGCACAAGCAGAAACAGGGTTAATTTATTAAATCAACAATGCAGTCAGCCCATAACTACCGGGGAATGGGCAACAAAAGACTGTTTCAAATTATTAATTAGTGATCCCGTCTATATCGCTCCCGGAAAGGCGACGGAAGATGGGGGAAGGAGAAAATATGGCTCGTATTGCCGGTGTAGACTTACCAAGAGAAAAAAGAGTAGAAATTGGTCTAACTTACATCTATGGTATCGGTAGAAAAACTTCCTTAGCTATTTTAGAAAAAGCTGGAATCAACCCAGACACAAGAGTTAAGGACTTAACTGAAGATGAAGCTGGTAAAATCAGACACATCATCGACGAAGAATACTTAGTAGAAGGTGACTTAAGAAGAGAAGTTTCCATGAACATCAAGAGACTTATGGAAATCGGTTCTTACAGAGGTATCAGACACAGAAGAGGTCTTCCTGTAAGAGGTCAGAAAACTAAGACAAACGCTAGAACTCGTAAAGGTCCTAAGAAGACTGTAAGCAGAAAGAAAAAGAAGTAAAGGAGGTAGGATGTAATGGCAAAGACTGTTAAGAAAGCAGTAAGAAAGAAAAGAAGAGAACGTAAGAACATTGAAAAAGGCCAGGCACATATCCAGTCCACTTTTAACAATACTTTAGTTACTCTTACAGATATGGAAGGGAACGCATTATCTTGGTCAAGTGCTGGTTCACTTGGTTTCAAGGGTTCAAGAAAATCAACTCCATTCGCAGCACAGATGGCAGCTGAAGAAGCAGCTAAGGGTGCAATCGAACACGGTTTAAAGACTGTAGAAGTTTATGTAAAGGGTCCTGGTTCCGGTAGAGAAGCAGCTATTAGAGCTCTTCAGACTGCTGGCCTTGATATCACAATGATCAAGGATATCACACCAATTCCGCACAACGGATGTAGACCACCAAAGAAGAGAAGAGTCTAGGAAAGGAGGAGTAATTTAAATGTCAAGATATACAGATGCAAACTGCAAATTATGCAGAAGAGAAGGTCAGAAGCTATTCCTAAAGGGCGAAAGATGTTACAGCAGCAAATGTGCTATTGAAAGAAGAAATTACGCTCCTGGACAGCACGGTCAGGCTAGAAAGAAAATGTCCGAATACGGCGTACAGTTAAGAGAAAAGCAGAAAGCTAAGAGATTCTACGGAGTTCAGGAAACTCAGTTCAGAAATCTTTTCGACAAGGCTGCTAAGAAG
>JAFYPY010000021.1 GCA_017547345.1 Bacillota bacterium
TCTTGGTCCTCTAGAATGTGGCTCAAGACTATCCTTCCTTACTAAGGGAATGGAAAACCCGGTAGAAGAAATCAAATCAATGCTTGTAGGTGGTGACTTTGAAGTTACAAAGACTGCAGGTGGAACAAAAGGTGAATACGGTTATGTCCTTTTAGAAACAGACACAAAAGAATTACCAGTTCTTTTCTTCAAAGACCCTAAAATTATTAGATATAGAAGTATTTAATCAAAAAACAACAAAAGAGGCACAAAGCCTCTTTTTTATTTGTTTTTATTAATGATTACATCAACGGCATGATGTAAGTTTTCAATATAGATATCCTGACATCCTTCCTGATATTCACCATCAAGTGACCAAGCCATCTTCTCATTTGCATGAATCTTAAATGTGTCCGCATTTATAAATGTAAGCATCCCTGAATTGTAGTCTTGATTTGAAAGCATGTATATGATTTCTGTTAAATCGATAGGATTCTTTGGAGCTTTTACTAAAAGCAGCTCAAACTTGCCGTCTCCCATATCTACATACTCCGGCTTAAGCTTAAGTATGCCTGCAAGAGAGGTGGAGTTACTGATGGCGCCAAAGATATAGTCCCCTTCATATACCTTACCATCTGCTTCAATTCTCAAATGCTCCGGTCTAATTGATGTAATGCTAGCCGCCCCTTCAAGTACATACGCAAGATGTCCCAGCATATTCTTAACATTTTGAGGAGTAGCATAAGATGTCTGAGTAAACGCCCCAAAGGATGCAACATAAGAAAACTTTCTTCCATTGAAACTTCCAATGTCCAAAGATACCTTGCTTCCCTTAATGATATCCTGCGCAGCTTTTACTATTCCTGATGAAAGGTTAAGGCTACTTGCAAAGTCGTTTGTGCTCCCTGCAGGAATGTAACCAATAGGGATATTTAAGTTTGCTTCAAGCAAACCAGCTACCACTTCGTTGAAGGTACCATCTCCACCGATGCAAGTTATAAGGTCATAGCCTTCAGCATACTCCTTGGTGTAAGCAGTTCCATCCCCCTGCTTCAAGGTAGTTAAGACAGTATTCATATAACCATCTTTCGTAAAAGTGTCTACAATATCTGTTAAAAACTTATTTGCTTTTTTCTTTCCTGAACATGGATTCATTATAATTAAATTCTTCTTGTTCATAGTTTCCCCCTTATTTTGTCTTTAACATTATAATTTTACTCCCATATCCTTTTTTTTACAAGAAAAATCTGTGTATAGATGTTGTCATTAAGCAAAGAGTTGTTCCCATAGCAAGAGGTAAAACAACGGAAATCAACACCCATTTCCACCCGCCTGTCTCTTTTTTTATGGAAAGAAGTGTGGTAGCACAAGGCCAATGCATAAGAGAAAAAAACATTACATTTAATGCCGTGAGCATAGTCCAGCCGTTTTCAACAAGCAAATTTTTAAAGAAATTCAAGTCTGAGATTTCAATCAAAGTCCCCTGGCTTAGATATATCATCATTGCTATAGGCAAAACAATTTCGTTTGCCGGTATTCCTAATATAAAAGCTGTAAGAATCACTCCATCTAGTCCAATAAAACTCCCTATTGGGTCCAGAAAATCAGCTACGCAAAACAGTATAGAACTGCCATCAACAGGTACATTTGCTAAAACCCAAATAAATGCCCCCGCAGGTGCCGCCACTAGAACTGCCCTGCCTAGTACAATTAAAGTTCTATCTAAGAGGGATCTTATTAAAACCTTAATAACTTGAGGTCTTCTATATGGTGGCAATTCTAAAACAAAAGACGATGCCATCCCTTTCAAAATAGTGCATGATAAGATTTTGGTACAAGCCATAGTCATAAGAATTGAAAGTATTATCAGTGCCAATAGTATACTAGCACTCTTAATTCCACTTTCCCCTGCAAAAAACATAGCAATAATGGCGATTAGGATAGGAAATCTACCATTACATGGCATTATTGAGTTGGTCAATATTGCTAAAATTCTTTCTCTTGGCGAATCTATTATTCTACATCCGACCACTGCAGATGCATTGCATCCTAACCCCATACACATGGTTAACGCCTGTTTACCACAAGCCGCACAGCTCTTAAAGCATCTATCAAGATTAAACGCAATTCTTGGTAATATTCCCCAATCTTCCAAAAGTGTAAATAGAGGGAAAAAGATAGCCATTGGAGGTAGCATTACAGAGACCACCCAGACGAGAATCCTATACATTCCGTAGACCAACATTTCGCACAGATTGCTCGGTATGCCAAACGCTGACAAAAGCTCCATTAAAGGTGCCTCAAAAGAAAAAAGCATTTTGCTAAGCAATTCCGAAGGGTAATTAGCTCCCACAATCGTTATCCACAGTATCACAAGCAATGATACTAGCATAATTGGATATCCTATTAATGGGTTTGTAAGCAAGACATCCATTTTATCTCTCATACTATTTTCTTCGTTACTATATGTTAAAACACTTTTGACTATGCGTTCTGCCTCAAATGCAAAATCTTCAGGTGTTTTAAGTGTTTTGAGTGTTTCAAAGGTTCCATTTTTTAGATTATTATTGTCTAAAAGGTTTTTGACTGCCTTTTGTAGTTTCTCTCGCGCTTCTTTTTTCTTTCCGTTTTCAGTCTCTATTACTTGAATACCAAGAAGTTTTCCCAGTCTTAAAGTATCAATTTTTATACCCCTTTTCCTTACTTGATCCATTAAGTTAATACATATAATCACATCTTTTCTAACAGCGAGAATCTGCAGGGCTAAAATTAGATTTCTTTCAAGGCAAGTTCCATCGCAAACGACAATAACACCTTGGCAATTTTTATCACATATTTGTTCCTTGGCTACCTCCTCTTCTTTAGAGGAGGCTTCTAATGAATAACATCCCGGCGAGTCTATCAGCCTAATATTCCTGTGTGCTTTCCAAATGCCTTCTGAGTTTGTTACGGTTTTTCCTGCCCAATTTCCCGTATGCTGATGCATTCCTGTTAGACTGTTGAAAATTGTACTTTTTCCTACATTTGGATTCCCCGCAAGAACAATTGTTACATTATCTTTTTTATTCATCGTGCTTCACCCGCACTTTTATTTGAGATGCCTCTTCCTTGCGTATGGCAATCACACTCCCCCTGAACCTATAGGCAGAAGGGTCTCCCAAGGGACTTCGCAAAACCCGTTTTATCTTGGTCCCCTCTACCAACCCCAAATCTCTTAATCTTCTATTTTTACAAAGGACTTGGCAAACAATAGCCTCTTCATCTATAGCCAATTGGTTTAATAGTTTCATAAAAAAACAGTCCTTTCACTATACTATTTTCAGTATATGAAAGGACCGTAATTGTTGTGATTAATATTCCCTTTAAAAATGAATGAGATCAAACTATATACAACAGCAAAGCAATGGAACACCCATATACGCTCCGCCTCCACCGCAACACATGTTAATACAAATCATTGTAGCACATGCTTCGGCGCAAACATTATTGCGGCTTCTTGGATTACCACCATACTGGTAACTTCTCTGCTGATATCTAATTTCTCCACCCTGCATCTGGTTTAATAATAATGCATAGTAGAAATTGTTTGGTTCGAATGCACAAGCCGCTTTTGCGTGCTCAAGAGCAACCGCATTGTTGCCAAGTTTGTAATTAGCATAGGCACTGTAATAAAACCAAGGTCCACGTCTGTCCTGAACCTGTTCAAGCATATTAAGACCTTCCTTATAATACCCGTTTTGGATATATTGAGCTGCTCCTTGCAAATATTGTTGGTCTTGAGTCTGAGCTTGTGACTGTGTACCGTTGTATCCCTGACCACCTTGTGCCTGACCACCATAGCCATAGCCCCAAAATTCATTTCCGCCCGGAACCTTGCCCTGTCTTTGGTCCATAATAGCAGTATATGCTGCCTGAACTTCTTTGAACTTTTCTTCATACTCGTCCTGATTTGGATTATTTATATTAGCATCAGGATGATATTTTTTGCTTAATGTTCTATATGCTTTTTTAATTTCTTCATCTGTTGCATTTGGACTAAGTCCCAGCACTCTATATGGATCCATTCTCTTTTCCCTTCTTTGATGCTTGGCAGTTATAGTATCTAGTCCAAACACCTGAATATAATATATTTCTTAATATTTCAACATTATCGATTAGTGGAAGTCTTTCAAAAGCGTCTGTACACTCACTAATCATCATCATAAGTAAGCTTAATACTTGCTCATCGAAGTTATCATTCTTACAGATTTCTTTGAAAGGATTATATTCCCCTTCTTCTAGGTCTTTTTCTAAATCCTCATAGGCATCTAATAGATATATGAACTTGCCCAAATAGAAACCTATCTTATATAGATCATCTTTCCACTTGTCATCCTTGTATACGAATATCTCTGCCATAAGCTCGCCGAAAACCCTTGCGGCTTCATCGATATGGCGAGCTTCTCTGCTCTCAATACTAGCTAATTCATTAAGTTTTGACTGTACAAAGCTTACCTTATGTGGATAATGGTTTTCAACA
>JAFYPY010000131.1 GCA_017547345.1 Bacillota bacterium
AAGAGAAATCTTAGAAAAGGCTCTTAACCAGGCTAAGGAAGGCAGAATGCACATCATGGCTAAGATGATGGAAGAAATCCAAACTCCAAGAGAAGAAATGTCCAAGTACGCTCCAAGAGCAATCACTATGAACATTGATCCAGATAAGGTAAGAATCGTTATCGGACCTGGTGGTAAGACAATCAACAGAATCATCGACGAAACTGGCGTTAAGATTGATATCTCTGAAGAAACTCCTGGCTTAATCAGCATTTACTCTGTAGACCAGGCTGGCGCAGACGCTGCTAAGAGAGAAATCGAATTATTAACTAAGGAAGTTGAAGTTGGTGAAACTTACGAAGGTACAGTAACAAGAATCATGAACTTCGGTGCATTCATCGAAGTACTACCTGGCAAGGAAGGATTACTTCACATCTCCAAGATGGCCAAGGGTAGAGTTGAAAAGGTAGAAGATGTTATGAACATTGGTGACAAGGTCGAAGTTAAGGTTGCAGAAATCGACAGCCAGAACAGAATTAACCTTGTTAGAACAAGCTTCCCAGACGCTGAATAATTGAATTTATAAAAGCTGCCTATATAGGCAGCTTTTTTCTATGAAATTTTCGTGTTTTACTCTATGCTTTTTGATAAAATTTATGCTATTATATGTATATAAATACTAGAAGGACGGACAAGTTAGTGGATATACCAGCTATTTTACAGAAAGTATGAGGTAATTATGAATACTTATAAATCAGGAGATGTTGTAGTTTATGGTGCAGAAGGCGTCTGCATAATTACGGGCATCACTGAGAAAAAATTTGGCAATGAGATGGTAAGCTACTATGTTCTCGAAAAAGTTGATAAAAAAGACTCTTTAACATATGTGCCTGCAAACAATGAAAGAAGTTTGAGCAAGATGAGACATGTCCTTACAAAAGAAGAATTTATTGAGCTTTTTAAGGATGAGACTCAATTTTTGAAATGGCAAGAAAAGGATAGGGATAGACAAAAGACATTCAAAGAAGTTATTTTGTTTGGGAACACTAGAGAACTTATAAGCTTAATAAAGACCATATACCTTCGTGGTCAAGAGCTTCGAAAAGTAGGCAAGAAACTTCATATTTGCGATGAAAGAGTATTCAAAGATGCTGAAAAAATCATAAAAGAAGAAGTAGCATATGTTTTCGGTATTTCAAAAGAAGAAGTTCACAGTTTTATTGTAAAGAGTATTGAAGAGTAACAAAAATAATACACTAAAACACAACGAATAAAAGACTGCATTATTGCCTTTTGACACAATCTAAGATACAATGAAAAAAAGACTAAACTACAGGAGGCCAACTATGGAAAATAAAGTTACATTCTGCACATGCAATTCATACGATTGCCCAAACAACCCTTGCAATCACGATCAGGGCTGCACTCCATGTGTAAAGAGCAATTTAGACTCTGGAGAAATTCCAGCATGCTTCTTTAATATTGTTGATCCAGATAGAAAAGAAGATAGAGGAGACTACTTAAGAAAAGACTTCGCTAGAATCGTACAGAAACTTGAGGGCTAATTTTCAAAAGTAAATAACAATAAAGCATTAAAAAACTGCACTTGGCAAAATAACCCGTGCAGTTTTTTTAGTTAAAACTCTTTTCTATCTAAATATTTTTTGGGAACCGTGAACCTTACCGTCATCTCTGGATCTACAACTTGTGAAACCTGAAGGTCTCCAACAAGGCTCATGAGCATAATAATTTTATAATCTTCTAAATCTAAGCGTTCTCTCATAAAAGTAAGGGCGGCACCTGTAACTGATTCGGTGGCAGCATCTAAAGTAGGTTCAGTTGCAATTATGCAGAAGGCTGAATCGTCTTCAGCGATAGGAAATTCATAAGATTTTCCAGGAATAACCTCTATTGTAACCGTTATATTTGCAGGAATTTCAAGGCCACTACCTCCGACCTCTCCATCTCCCATAACTGCATGCACATCACCCATAGCAAGCAATGCGCCAGGAACGGCAACTGGAAGGTATAATACAGTTCCTTCTGTAATCATATTCGTATCCATATTGCCACCATGGCGTCCCGGATAGCTAGTTCTCTTTGCTTCATCTGAAGGAGCAACTCCGATTACTCCAATCATCTTATTAAGTGGAATCTTATATTTGCCTAAAAAATCAGCAAAGCCATCTTTGATATCAACAATTTCTAAGTGATTTCCTACTAAATATTTTGCGAGTGGTCCACAATCATCACCACAAGAGACAACTCCAAAGTCTTCTATATCAATTTTTTCGATTGTTACCTTTAGTGTGTCTCCTGGCATGGCATCTTCGATATAAATAGGACCTGTGGCAGGATTGATTAGTTCGCTTGGAACAAGCTGTCCGCGAGTCGTAGGTGTTCGCAGCATATTAGAGTAGCAGTCTTTAACTTCTACGGTAATGGTGGCAGGTGACTTAACCTTCATTACGGGCGGATTATCTTTTGAAAAAACGTTTATTGTATGTTCATATGTTAGTTTCATAAGCTTGCTCCTTATCAACTTGGCTGTTAAACAGCCATCAAATTTTGAATTAAAAAAATTTTATCAAAGTGAATCTTGGCTGTCAACTTTCTTAATAAAATCTTAAATGCCATGGCATATAGTTGACATAGAGTGCTTTAGTGAAGTAAAATTTTGACAGAAACAATAATCGGGAGAAAAGGGGAATTAGTATGCTTAAACTAAAAAACGTATCTAAGTTTTACTATAGCAAAGGCGTTATAGCCAGCGGTTTTTCCAAAGTTAATCTGGAACTTAATATGGGTGAGTTCGTCGTAATTACAGGCGAATCCGGCAGTGGTAAGTCTACGCTTCTAAACGTACTATCAGGCCTTGACACATATGAAGAAGGGGAGATGTATATAAATGGCGAAGAAACAAGCCATTATAACGAAGCGGATTTTGAGGAATACCGTAGAAAATACGTAGGAAATATTTTCCAAAATTTCAACTTGGTGAACAGCTATTCGGTATATCAAAATGTTGAACTTGCGCTCCTTTTGAATGGGGAAAAAAAGGAAGACATAAAAGCAAAAGTTAATGATATCATCGATAAAGTTGGCTTGACTGAGTTTTCAAAAACTAAATGCTCGAAACTATCTGGAGGTCAAAAGCAAAGGGTTGCCATAGCAAGAGCCCTAGCAAAGGAAACACCAATCATAGTGGCAGATGAACCTACGGGCAATCTTGACACAGAGTCAGCAGCAGATGTAATAAATCTCCTCAGCGAGATTGCTAAGGATAAGCTTGTAATCATCGTTACTCACAATTTAGAACAGGTGGAACACCATGCAACAAGACTTATTAAAATGCATGATGGCAAGATTCTTGAAGATAAAGTTGTGAAGATGGCAGGAACAGAAGAAAAGGATTTTTCGAGAGAATATAAAGACATTACAATAGGCAATCGCATTAGACTGGGCGTACGAAATGCTTTTAATATTCCTGCAAAATTTGTCCTTATTTTTGCTGTATTTTTGCTTATTGCTTTTTCTATAGCGGGGACATATTCTTCATTCCAGCTTGCTGAATATCAAGAATCCATATACGGTTGGAACGAGTTTTTCCAAGATACTTCCGATAGTAGAATAGTAATAAATAAAGCTGATAAAAGTGCTATAAGCAAGGAAGAATTCACGAAACTCGAAGGTTTAGATAATGTAAAGAGAGTAGCAAAAGACGACACCTTTGTCGATTACACACAGTCAATAATTGATGAGGAGTTTTGGTATTATTTTTACGGAAGCTATGCTCCTATTAATGAGTTTGATGGTGAACTTGATCATGGTAGAATGCCTGAGGCTCCAAACGAAATTATATTGGAAGGCAATGCTGATGACTATGATATAGCCAACAATTATCTTGAGATTCTTGAAAAAGAGTTTTATATCGAAAACTATGACTATAAGGGTGAACAAATACTTAAAAATCCAATGAAGATTGTGGGAATTTGCGCGGTAGAAAACAGTCATTCTTGGACGAATAAGTTCTATGTAGGCGAAGAATTATTCGAAGAGGTTAGTGCAAAGGCTGCTGAAAGAAGAAGCACTATTACGACTATTTTTGAGGGGAA
>JAFYPY010000132.1 GCA_017547345.1 Bacillota bacterium
AAGAAGACTGTAAGCAGAAAGAAAAAGAAGTAAAGGAGGTAGGATGTAATGGCAAAGACTGTTAAGAAAGCAGTAAGAAAGAAAAGAAGAGAACGTAAGAACATTGAAAAAGGCCAGGCACATATCCAGTCCACCTTTAACAATACTTTAGTTACTCTTACAGATATGGAAGGTAACGCACTATCTTGGTCAAGTGCTGGTTCACTTGGTTTCAAGGGTTCAAGAAAATCAACTCCATTTGCAGCACAGATGGCGGCTGAAGAAGCAGCTAAGGGTGCTATTGAACATGGTTTAAAGACTGTAGAAGTTTATGTAAAGGGTCCTGGTTCCGGTAGAGAAGCAGCTATCAGAGCTCTTCAGACTGCTGGACTTGATATCACTATGATTAAGGATATCACACCAATCCCACACAATGGATGCAGACCACCAAAGAAGAGAAGAGTCTAAGAAAGGAGGAGTAATTTAGATGTCAAGATATACAGATGCAAACTGCAAGTTATGCAGAAGAGAAGGTCAGAAACTATTCTTAAAGGGTGAAAGATGCTACGGCGGCAAATGTGCTATTGAAAGAAGAAATTACGCTCCTGGACAGCACGGTCAGGCTAGAAAGAAAATGTCCGAATACGGTATCCAGTTAAGAGAAAAGCAGAAAGCTAAGAGATTCTACGGAGTTCAGGAAACTCAGTTCAGAAATCTTTTCGAAAAGGCTGCTAAGAAGACTGGTAAGACTGGTGAAAACTTAATGGTTTTACTAGAAACTAGACTTGATAACGTAGTATTCAGATTAGGTTTTGCTGCTTCCAGAAAGGAAGCTAGACAGCTTGTGACTCACGGTCACTTCACTGTAAATGGCAAGAAGGCTGATATTCCTTCAATGGAAGTTAAGGTTGGAGATGTTATCGCAGTTAAGGAAAAGAGCCAGAGCTCACCTAAGTTCAAAGAAATTAAGGAAATGTCAATCACAGTTCCAGCATGGATGGCAGTTGACGTTAACAAATTAGAAGGTAAAGTTGTTGCTATGCCAAGAAGAGAAGACATAGACACTCCAATTGCAGAGCATTTAATCGTCGAATTATACTCCAAGTAATAGAATCGCTTAAGACGGTTTATCTACGACTTGGAATGAAAGGGAGGGTTTTTGAGTGATCGAGATCGAAAAACCAACAATCAATAAGTTCATTGATGAAGACGGATGTTATGGTAAATTCGTTGTAGAACCTCTAGAAAGAGGTTACGGTACAACTCTTGGTAATGCTTTAAGAAGAATTCTTTTAAGCTCATTACCAGGCGCTGCTGTCACATCAATCAAAATCGACGGAATACTTCATGAGTTTTCAACAATACCTGGAGTTAAAGAAGACGTAACAGAAATCATATTAAACTTAAAGAAGCTTGCTGTTAGATTAGATGGTGAAAACACAAAGAGAGCAATCATCAACGCAGTTGGACCTAAGGTTGTAACTGCTGCTGACATCATTGGAGATTCTGACATTGAAATTTTCAATCCAGACCTTCACATTGCTACTCTTGAAGAAAACGCTACACTTGTAATGGAAATCAACCTTGCAAGAGGCAGAGGTTATGTACCTGCAGAACAGAATAAGACTGAAAATACACCAATTTCAGTTATTCCTGTTGACTCAATCTATACACCAGTTAAGAAGGTTAACTACACAGTAGAAAATACTAGAGTAGGTCAGGTTACTGACTACGATAGATTAGTACTTGAAATCTGGACAGATGGTTCAATTACACCTGAAGAAGGTGTATCCATCGGTGGTAAGATTATGCAGGAACACTTAAATCTGTTCATTCAGTTAACAGATACAACTGATTCACTAGAAATTATGGTAGAAAAAGAAGAAGACCAGAAAGAAAAAGCCTTAGAAATGACTATCGAAGAGCTAGAACTTTCAGTTCGTTCTTTCAACTGCCTAAAGAGAGCAGCTATCAACACTGTTGAAGAGTTAACTCAGAAGACAGAAGATGATATGATGAAAGTTAGAAATCTAGGTAAGAAATCTCTAGATGAAGTAAAAGCAAAATTGGAAGAATTAGGGCTTGGACTTAAACCGAGCGACGATTAATAACTCGCAGAGAAAGGAGAATCTATAATGCCAGGATACAGAAAACTTGGTAGACCTTCTGCTCACAGAAAATCTATGTTAAGAAATCTTGTTACTGATCTTTTAAGAGAAGGCAGAATTCAGACTACTGATTGCAGAGCAAAGGAAGCCAGAAGAGAAGCTGAAAAAATGATCACATTGGCTAAGAGAGGCGATCTTCACGCTAGAAGACAGGTTTTAGCTTACGTTTTCGATGAAGATGTAGTTACAAAGTTATTCGAAGAAATCGCACCTAAGTATGCTGATAGAAACGGCGGATATACAAGAATTCTAAAGTTAGGACCTAGACAGGGCGACAACGCTGAAGTTGTATTCTTAGAATTAGTATAATAGCAAACTTATAAATAAAATACGGAGTAGTCCAGTAGGGATTACTCCGTTTTTTTATGGAAAAATTTATGATTAATGTTATTTTATGGCAACTTTAGTGTCGAAAACCAATGGTAGCGGAAAATCTGTAAAAATGATATAATATTTGGACAATATCTGAAGATAATAAAGGGGAATTATGAATCTAGATTACTTAAACGAAAAACAAAGAGAAGCAGTTTTACATACGGAAGGGCCATTACTAATACTAGCGGGGGCAGGATCAGGCAAGACTGCCACAATGACTCACAGGATAGCATATTTGCTTGAGCAAGGAGTAAGCCCATACAAGATTATGGCGGTTACTTTTACAAACAAAGCTGCTACAGAGATGCGCCAGAGAGTAGAAAAATTAGTGGGACAGGTTCCTGGTATGTGGATACTTACATTCCATTCCATGAGCCTTAGAATATTGAGAGAACACTATAGCGAAGTAGGGTATGAGCGAAACTTCGTTATTTATGATACAGTCGATCAGAAGGCTTTATATAAGAACATCTTAAAAGATCTTAATATCGACACAAAGGAATATCCAATTAATTACATTTTGTCTATTATAAGCAAAGAAAAAGAAGCTGATAGAGGACCCGAAGAGTACATAGAACTTGAAGGAATGAACTTTAAGACGAAGGTAATTTATGCAGTATATAAAGAATATCAAGAAAGATTAAGAAAAAACAATGCTATGGATTTCGACGATCTTCTTAGATATGCTCTTCATGTATTAAGAGATAATAGAGAAATCTTAATGGAGTACCAGAGAGTTTTTGATTACATAATGGTAGACGAGTATCAGGATACTAACCATATTCAGTACCAGATTGTAAAGTTACTTGCGAAGGCAAAAGAAAATATATGTGTAGTAGGCGACGATGACCAGTGTATCTACGAATGGAGAGGCGCTGATATCAGAAATATTCTTGATTTTGAAAAGGATTTTCCAAGAGCTAAGGTTATAAAGCTTGAGCAGAATTATCGTTCATGCGGAAATATCCTAAACGCTGCCCACTCTGTAATTAAAAATAATAAGGGACGTAAACAAAAAAAGCTTTGGACTGAAGCAGAAGAAGGCCATAAGATTGTTTACTCAAGGCTTGATAGCGACAAAGAAGAAGCGCGTTATGTAGCACGAGAAATTCAGTTATTAAAGGGTTCAAAAAGAAGATATGATGACTTTGCAATACTATATAGAACAAATGCACAGTCAAGACTATTCGAAGACGCTTTGAGAAGAGCGGATATACCTTATCAGATTCTATCAGGTTTCTCTTTCTATGAAAGAAAGGAAACAAAAGATATGATTTCTTATATGAGACTTGTTGTAAATCCTAGGGATGAAATGGCTTTCCTAAGAGTCATCAATGAGCCAAAGAGAGGTATTGGAGCAAAGACTATTGAGAAACTAAGGGCTTTATCGCTGGTCAGAAATGAGTCGATGCTAGAGACTCTTTCCGATGAAGAAATAATATTAAGTATGCCTAAGAAATCTCAGGAATCTATTAGGGAAATGGTAAATACCATCCAAATGTGTTGCGAGCAAAAGGACAATCTAAGCGTAGCAGACATTTATGACGCTCTTATGGTTAGAACGGGGTATATGAAGGCTTTAGAAGATGAGAATACGGTTGAAGCAGAAGGTAGAATTGAAAACCTATTAGACTTCAAATCTTTCATATTCGACTTTGAAAAGGAAAAGAAGGATGCAGGCGAAGTTGCTACTCTTGAAGAATTTCTTGAAAAGGTTGCAACAAATGGAGATGCGGATAAGTTCGAATCAGAATCTGGAAAGGTGGCATTGATGACTATGCATAGTGCAAAAGGCCTTGAATTCCCAGTAGTGTTTATGCCTGGTATGGAGGATGGACTGTTCCCAAGCCATAGATCCATAGATCAGGAGGAAAAACTCGAAGAAGAAAGAAGACTTTGCTATGTTGGAATGACAAGAGCAAAGGAAAGGCTGTTCCTTTCCAGTGCTGCATATAGAATGCTATATGGACAAGGCGACTATACTAGAGAGTCGGCCTTCCTTAGAGAGTTAGACCCGAAGGTACTGGATTCGGCAGGTGATGCAGTTTATGTACCAAGCAGAAAATCAAGCAACAATCTCGGCTTTTCAACGGGGTCTTTAGACGGGTTTGCACAACCTGCTTATAAACCGTTTTATGATCCACTTCTTGAGGCAAAGAAAATGGCAAAAGCAAATGCAGCTGGACAGAACAACAGCTACAAAGTTGGAGATAGTGTTAGACATGGCAAGTTTGGAATAGGAATGGTTATCGAAGAAGACGATAAGACTGTGACTGTTATGTTTGAAAGTGAAGGAGTGAAAAAACTGGCAAAGGGCTTTGCTCCACTTCAAAAATTATAAATTCATAAAGGAAATTATATGAATAAGAAAGAAAGAATAAAAGAATTAATTGAAATATTAAATAAAGCGTCTAAGGCATATTATCAAGATGCAAAGGAAATAATGACGAACTTTGAATATGATGCCTTATATGATGAATTGGTAGAGTTAGAACAGAGTACTGGAATAGTCCTTTCAAATAGCCCTACTGTAAACGTGGGGTATGAGGTTTTATCAGAACTTCCAAAGGAGGCACATCCATCAAGGATGCTGTCTTTAGATAAAACAAAGGATGTGGACCAGCTCATATCATGGCTTGGGGGCCAAGAAGGAATCCTATCATGGAAGCTTGATGGACTTACGGTTGTTCTAACTTATCGAGATGGAAAGTTAGTTAAAGGTGTTACAAGAGGGAATGGTGAAATTGGTGAAGTAATCACAAATAATGCTAAAGTATTTGCTAACTTGCCATTAAAAATAGATTTCAAAGGAGAGTTGATTCTTAGAGGTGAGGCTGTAATCTCTTATGCTGATTTTGAAGAAATTAATAAGAGCATAGAGGATGAGAGTTCAAAGTACAAGAATCCAAGAAATTTATGCTCAGGGTCAGTTAGACAACTCAACAATCAAGTAACAGCAGAAAGAAATGTTAGGTTCTATGCCTTTTCTTTAGTATCTGCGCAGGGCATCGAATTTGAAAAAAGAAGTGAGCAAATGGACTGGCTTTCTAAGCAAGGCTTTGAAAATGTCACCTATAAAAAAGTAAACAAAAATACCCTTAGAGAACAAGTAAAATGGTTTTCAGACAATATAGAAAATAACCCTATTCCATCAGATGGACTTGTATTGGTATTAGACGATATAGCTTATGGCCTTTCCCTTGGGCAGACATCAAAGTTTCCAAGAGATGCCATAGCTTTCAAGTGGCAGGATGAAATAAAAGAAACGGTTTTAAGAGAAATTGAGTGGAGTGCATCAAGGACAGGGCTAATAAATCCAGTAGCTATTTTTGAACCGGTAGAACTAGAGGGGACTACCGTTAGTAGAGCTTCTGTACACAATATAAGCGTAATGCAAGACCTTAAACTTGGAATCGGGGACAAAATCACAGTATATAAGGCCAATATGATAATCCCCCAAATTGCTTCAAACTTAACAGAAAGCAACAATATTGAGGTACCTAGTCATTGCCCAGTTTGCGGACATGAGACTAAGATAAAAGATGAAAATGGTATAAAAACATTACACTGCATCAATGATAATTGCCTTGCAAAACAAATTAAATTGCTATCCTTATTCGTTTCAAGGGACGCAATGAATATAGAAGGTCTTTCTGAAATGACTATAGAAAAACTGATTGAAGCAGGGATGGTTAAAGAACTTGCGGACCTTTTCCATGTGGAGAATTTCAAAGAAGAGTTTATCGTAATGGATGGCTTTGGAGAAAAATCCTTTAACAACCTGTTAAAGTCTGTGGAAAAGGCAAGGAATACTACGCCGGAAAGATTATTGTATAGTCTTGGTATTGCAGGCATTGGTAAGGCAAATGCAAGATTGATTGCAAAAAGTTGTGGCAATAAATGGGAAAAGATTGAAAATCTTTCTGTAGAAGAACTTACAACTATTGAAGGTATTGGAGAGGTTATGGCTTCTAGCTTTAGGGCATACTTTGACGATGAAGACAACCAAAAAACCGTGAAGGACCTTCTTGCTGAACTAAATTTAGACGAGACT
>JAFYPY010000133.1 GCA_017547345.1 Bacillota bacterium
CCACAATGCCAAATGTAGAAGTGGCTTTCCCACCTGCATCAATCAACAACACTCTAGGCGAATACTTGTCCTCCCTTGGCAAGACTCAGCTTAGAATTGCTGAAACTGAGAAATACGCCCATGTTACCTTCTTCTTCAACGGTGGAGTAGAAAAACCAAATGTTTTAGAAGACAGAATCCTAGTTCCGTCTCCACAGGTTGCAACTTATGATCTGCAACCAGAGATGAGTGCATACACTGTTACAGAAAAAGTAGTTAGAGAAATCAAATCGTCTAAATACGATTGCATTATATTGAACTTTGCAAACCCAGATATGGTAGGACATACAGGAGTTTTCGATGCGGCGGTTAAAGCTATCGAAGCAGTCGATACATGTGTTGGAAAAGTCGTAGATGCCATGCTTGAAGCAGATGGTCAGGTTCTAATCACTGCTGACCACGGAAATGCAGATGACATGGTTGACGAAAATGGCAATGTAATTACTGCCCACTCCACTAACCCTGTTCCTCTTGTTCATGTTTCAGCAAACCCTGCTCAGCTAAAAGAAGGTGGCAAGCTTTGTGACATTGCCCCTACTATGTTGAAGCTCATGGGGCTTCCAATCCCTGCAGAAATGACTGGGGAATCATTAGTGTAAGCCCGATGTGCGCTACGCTACATGTTATTACGCGACATATAGAAACTTATTAGATTAGATAGGCACAGCCCACATAAGTAGGTTGTGCCTTTAGTTATAATTGCCACTATACTGTAACTAGACAATTCTTCTTCCTATTGTAATAAAGCACCTTGCTGCTCAACACTTCTCTGGAATCCACCACACTAGCATTTGCTTCCCTAACCAAGCACTTCATATCTTTTATAGTAGCTCCTCTCCCCTCATCTATTTTTTGTGGATAAATCATTATCATAAAATCAACCTATTAAATACATTGGGATTTTCTTAAATGCTGCATATAATATAAACAATAAAAAAGAGCTACCGATGAACGGTTTGCTCCGAGGGTTGATATAAAACTAATGCTTAATCGAATCGACTAAGGCAATGTTTGCTTCTTCTTTTAGAAACACATTATTAAAACTTAATCTTATATCAAAAAAGCACAACCACCGAATCAGTCGATAATTGTGCTTTTGCTTGCTATACGTATTTTGCTATAATTCGTTCTGCCTGTTTGATACCGTCTACTGCCGCAGATGTGATTCCGCCTGCATACCCTGCGCCTTCACCACATGGGTATAACCCTTTGACAGATAAACTTTCGCCATCCTGACCTCTAAGGATTCTCACAGGCGATGAACTTCTCGTCTCAACAGCTGAAACCTTTGCATCGTCGCTGTCGAAACCTTTTAATTTCTTGCCAAGATTCGGCATAGCCTCACGCATTGCTGCCACTGCAAACTCAGGCAACGCCCCTTCAACTTGAGGAGCCATACCGTCTCTTAACTCTCCCCATGTAGCTGTCGGCGCCTTGTACTTGCCCCCTGCATTTGCAAATGCCATCTTCTCATATTTTTCTTGGAAGTGTACGCCTGCCAAAATGTCATCACTACCGAAGTCTTCGGTTCTTACATCACATAATAATGCGCTGTTGGCAGTTCCGCTATCACGAGCATGAAGGCTCATACCATTGACAACTACTCCCCCCTCTTGGGATGAGGCTAGGATAACCTGTCCTCCCGGACACATACAAAATGAATAAACACCTCTGCCTTCAGCAATCCCTTCTTTGCATCTATAGTTTATCTTATATTCAGCCGGCGGCAGACCTAACTCCTTGCCTGGCTTTCCGTATTGAGCAATATCTATAAGCTCCTGTGGATGCTCTATTCTTACTCCGATGGAAAAGGGTTTCTGTTCCATGGCAACATTCTCATCCACCAACATCCTAAAAGTGTCTCGTGCGCTGTGTCCTATGGCAAGAATAAGATTTTCTGCCTCTAGTGATTCCCCACCCTCGACAAAAACTCTCTTTATATTACCATCCGAAGTTTCAAACCCTGTCATCTTAGACCCAAAACGAACTTCTCCACCTAGCCTAATGATTTCTTCTCGGATATTCTTAACTACAACCCTAAGAATGTCTGTCCCAATATGAGGTTTTTGCTTATACAGGATCTCCTCTGGTGCCCCAAAACGCACAAACTCTTCAAGGACCTTCTTTATTCTAACATCCTTAATTCCTGTAGTAAGTTTCCCGTCGGAAAAGGCTCCTGCTCCGCCTTCGCCAAACTGAACATTAGACTCTGTGTCCAGTACTCCCTCATTCCAAAATTTTTCAACCTGAGTAGTACGAGTATCCACGTCCTGTCCTCTTTCTAAAACTATAGGCTTAAGCCCTGCTTGTGCTAAAATAAGTGCCGCAAAGATTCCTCCCGGTCCAAAGCCTACTACCACCGGTCTTACGAAAGACTCGCTGACAACTGGTACGTGATATAACAGTTCGGGTGCGTCCTCAACCCCCGCCTTTTTCATCTTTGCAAGAGTTCCACCGCTTACAGTTTTGCTTAACTGAAAGTCTACGGAGTAAGTCCACATAATATTAGACTTGTCTCTAGCATCTAAAGACTCTTTTACTATATTCCATTTTGTTATTGACAAATCCCTGCCACCGATTTTTTTCAAAATCTTGCCAGGGATTCTATCTTTATTTTCATTCAAATTTAATTTAATCTGATGAATTCTATACACGGTTTGCCATATCCTTTCCTGCCTTCATGCCGGTAAGCCATGCATTATGCAAATTATATCCACCACACGGACCATCGTAGTCTATTACCTCTCCTGCGAAATACAATCCCTCAATAAGCTTAGACTCCATTGTTCCCATGTTAATCTCGTCAAGTGAAACTCCACCCTTTGTTACTTGGGCTTCCTTCCAGCCTTTCTTGCCACAAGGCGACAAACTGAATCTTCTTAGAAGGTTCGCCAGCTGTACCATCTGGCTAGGCTGTAAACTATCAGCAGGACCATTTGCATCAAGGCCTGCCTCGTTGATAATCCTATCAGCTATAGGTTTCTTTACCAATGTAGATAGCACTTCAGAAGTCTTTATTCCCTCAGTTGCACATTGCTGTTTAATGAATTCCATCAACTCAACAGTCGAGAAGTCAGGAACAAAGTTTACCAAGATTCGACAGTTTTCATAGCGATTCATTGAATTTTGGCAAGCACTGTTTTCACTACCAACTGGCAGCTTTGATGAAACATTCATAACACATATTCCGGAGATTGCATCATCTCTAAACTGAACTTCGCCTTCTTCTTCTATGACTATATTACCTTGTTCCATAAGTGTTACATTTGCTTTGGCACGTACACCTTTTAGACTCTTAATATTTTCTGAAACCTCAATAGCCGTTAGTCCAGGAACAAGGGGAGTTACTTTATGTCCCAATCTCTTTGCAATACTATAACCGTCACCACTGGAACCATAGTTGGCAAATGACTTGCCACCCGTTGCTATAAGTAACTTCTTTGCCACGATATACTCATTACTATCTAAAATAAAAATGTGGAAGTTTCCCAAAGGGTCTACTTCCACATTACTCACGCTAGATTTTGTTAAAATCTCTGCTCCAAGGTTTTCTGCCTTATTAATCAAGGCCCTTGAAACAGCTTTTGCTTCTTCTGAGTAAGGATAGATTCGACCCGCTTCATCTGCTCTTGTAACGATACCGCATTTAGAAAAGAATTCTATAACCGTAGGTAATAGCTCACAATCTGTGTTTGATAAGTTCCCCCTGCCATTGCCTGTAGCTGAAAGCTTCTTTGCCGGTTCTTCCATCTTTTCAAGTATAACTACCTTAGCCTTTGGGTTTGAAGCCTTGGCTTCGATTGCGGCAGTCAGTCCTGCCGGCCCCCCACCAACTATGGCGATATCAAAATCTTTTTCCATACTCTAATAATCCTATTGTTCTTCTTTAGTCTCTTCCTTATTCTCCACTGCAACAATTGCAGTCACAGGATTTGGTGCAAGCATCAAATCCAATTCTTCTTCTGGAGTTTCTTCAATAACTTTAACATTAGCCTTCGCTTCTTTAGCCATCTTCACAGCTTCTTTTACAGCCTCATGAGCAGCATCCGCTTCCTCAACTGCCTTGTTAAGAAGTTCTTCTTTAGTCATAATCTTTTCGTTCTTCATAACGATGATAGTACTTGCAACCATAATCAAGTTTACACCCTGTGTAATTAAACATACACCTACAAGCGCGCCAACGGAAACGCCAAGTAAACTATCATTAAAGAACATATATAGACCAACAAGAAGATTTACCACACCGATGATACCGTGTCCATAGAAGAAGCTGTTCTTATGTTCAACTTTCTCCCACGCTCTTACTAAATTACGAACACCAATCGTTGTTACCCACAATCCGAAAACAGCTGGAACTGTTACGTCTGCAGATATCTTGTTGAAAATAATCAAAATCCCTAGGATGAACATTACAAGCCCATCGATTAATACCCATTTGTTGTCTTCTTCTACGCCTCTGTAGCTTCTGTAGGATAGACATTCTAATGCACCGGCTATGATAAATAGCAATCCAATAACGAAGGCAACTGATAAGAAAGTTACGCCTCCACTAAAAATCATAAAGAAACCGCCGAGGACGAATAGTCCACCCATAATCATATTTAATGTTCTCACTATATCTTCCTCCTAATCTCTAGTATTATACCTTGTAAAACCCTTTTTAGTCAAGAAAAGGGGGCCTTCTTTCACAAAAAACACATACAAATGGCTTCAAAAGTGTGTATTTTCTGTGATATACTCATAAACAAAGGAAGGAAGGACAAGAACGAATGGATACAAAAAAATCCCCAATTTCATATGGTAATTCCAAGGACAGGGTCATTTTGCACTGCGATATGAACGGTTTTTTTGCCTCTGTAGAGCTTCTTGAACATCCAGAATTAAAAGATAAACCTATGGCAGTCAGCGGCGATCCTGATAATCGACACGGTATTATACTTGCAAAAAATGAATTGGCAAAACAATGCGGAGTTGTCACTGCCGAGACCATTTGGAAAGCTAAACAAAAGTGCCCAGACCTTCAATTAGTCCGTCCTCATATGGACAAATATAAATATTACAGTAACGAAATCAACAAAATTTATTTGCGTTTTACAGATATGGTAGAACCCTTTAGCATCGATGAGTCATGGCTTGATGTAACTGCAAGTCAAAGTCTTTTTGGAAATGGAAAGGAAATTGCGGACACCATAAGAGAAACAGTTAAAAAAGAGCTTGGACTTACGCTTTCAGCAGGTGTTTCATTTAACAAAACCCTTGCGAAGATGGGTAGTGAGTACAAAAAACCAGATGCCACTACGCTGATTACCAGAGAAAACTTCAGAGAGCTTCTTTGGAAACTTCCCGCTAGAGAACTTTTTGGCGTTGGCAAAGCCACAGCCGAAAAGCTTTCAAAATGTAGAATCAAAACCATAGGCGACATAGCATGTGCAGACAGAGGTTATTTAATCTCTCTATTTGGCAAACATGGAGGAATCATGCATGACCATGCCAACGGCATTGACCATAGCCCTGTTTCGCTTTATTCCGAAAGAGATCCAATCAAATCTGTAGGTAACGGTATCACCTTCAAACGTGACTTAACCACAGAGCAGGACATACAGATTGCAGTAAAGGCCCTCTCTGATACAGTTGCCGGAAGACTTCGCAAATATGGTCTAAAAGCATACGGCATAAAAGTAGACATAAAAGATCCATATTTCAAAGT
This sequence comes from Bacillota bacterium, assembly GCA_017547345.1. The sequence goes on from JAFYPY010000133.1 coordinate 5,747, forward strand.
AATATCTAGGCAAAAGCAGCTTTTTGCTCCTACTTGGCTTGCTAATGAGATTGCCTATCACTCTCTCGAAATTATCAATTCATCCTGGAAAAAAGGTTCTCCAATTAGAATGCTTACGGTGACAGGAATCAACCTAACCGATGATTTGAGCCAGGAGCAGTTGAGTCTTTTTGATGAGAATCCAGAAAAGAAGGAAAAAACTGAAAAAGTAGAGTTTACTATAGATGAGGTTCGCAAAAAATACGGAAGCCGTGCGATAGGGTTCGCATCGGCTATAAAAAACGACATTTTATAAAAGCCGGTTCGTATCACAAAGTCTTTGATACGCCCGGCTCATTTTTATTTGAATTCATTTACGATAGGCTCAATATATTTTTTATCTACATAGTTTGCACCATTTTTGACCGCATCAAGAAGCTTTTTATCATCCTCTGTCACTTCTGATGGTTCCTTGCCTTCTAGCATCTTTACCATCATCTTCATGATGCCTGCATCGATACCTTTGATTTCTTCTAGTTTATAAGCACCCGGACAGTAATAGCAAGTCATTTTTTCAACATACCATTTATCAAAGTTTATTTCTCTAAGCTGCATTCTAGTTTCCTTCTGCATGACATTTAGCCCTACGGCAAAGGTAACTACCTTTTTACCTTGTAGACGATTTTTCATGGATTTCTTGATTAGTTCAAAGCCTTGAATTCCTCCGGCCTGAACACAGCCCCCAAAGATTATGTTATCATAATTATCAAAGTCTTTTTTGTTAAAATTCTTTGAATCAATAACAGGGCAATCAAGTTCTTCACCTATCCATTCTGCGTACTGTCTTGTACTTCCATGTTTACTCTTATATATTACTACCGTTCTTTCCATATAACTTTCCCTTTTAATCTTGAGAGCTTATTTACTCAGAATATCTATAAGCTGATACATTTCCTCGTTAAAATGAGATTCCATTTTCAAAGCTTCTTCCATATCGTAAGCAACTATGTCGCCCTTTACTGTTCCAATGGCCTTATTAGCTTCTCCTTTAACAAGAAGCTGAACAGCTTTTGCCCCACATAGTGTAGCAAGCAATCTGTCCTGCATAGTAGGGTTTCCTCCACGCTGTAAATATGAAAGCACTATTAACCTAGTTTCCTTGCCAGTTTTTGACTCAATCAATTTTACGAATTCATCACTAGTTGAAGTTGAACCTTCTGCCTTTATGATAATGCTGTGTAGTTTTCCTCTTTTGCTTCCTTCAATAATCTTATTGCATACATGCGCTATATCTTCTTCTTTTTCGGGGAGAAGAACACATTCTGCTCCTCCCGCTACAGCAGCATAAAGGGCAATATCCCCACAATGTCTTCCCATTACTTCAATTACGCTTGTTCTATCATGAGAAGATGATGTGTCCCTTATTTTACTTATAGCATCTAATACAGTACTAACTGCAGTATCAAAACCGATTGTAAAATCTGTATAGGCAAGGTCATTGTCTATGGTTCCCGGTACACCCATCACTTTTATGCCCCGCTGGGCCAGTTCAAGACCCCCTCGCATGGAACCATCTCCACCTATAACCACAAGACCTTCTATGCCTTTTTCTTTTAATGTTTCTGCCGCCTTATCAATCCAAAGGGCTTCACGGAATCTCTCACTTCTTGCTGTCTTTAGAAGGGTTCCACCTCTATGGAGAATATCTCCAACGGAGTTTCTTGTCATAAGTTTAAGTTCCCCATCTAAAAG
>JAFYPY010000134.1 GCA_017547345.1 Bacillota bacterium
ATATAGGTTGCGGTATTCGGTCTTTCCATCTTCTGTGTCATATGACCCAACACTTCCGCTCCTGCGGCTTCCGCAAGCCCCTCGAGTTCTTTCATGGAATAAGTAATATCCTCGTTTCTCTGTAAGCCTACTAAAATAGCTTTGTAATCGTCCTCTCTAAGGACTTCGTTATTTTCATTAAATCTCAACATAGTCTTATCATACCACAATTTTTATTCTATTGCATCTAAAATACTATCTTCAGGTACCATAACATAGTTTTCCGGCACCTTCCCCACTATTATCGCTTCTGCGAGTAATATTTTTTTATCTATAGTCGCTACTTTGTCTGTAAAAGGAGCCAAAATATGTATTTTACTAGTTACTCTGCAGTACACATAATATCTGGTTTGATTTATTCCTTCTGTTTCAAAATCTGTTTCATATTGAAATTTGGTCAAGCTTACCGGGTGTACTCTTATGTTTACCGTTATGGGTAACTGAGAAATTAATTTATTTCCAGTAAGAACACCTAAATTCACAGGAATTTCCTGAATATCGGTCAGGGAGTAGTTTTCCTTTACATTTGTAGAAAAAGCTAAGAGAAGCTTATTTATAAGCCATGTATTAGGTTCTAAATATTTAATACTGCCGTCCTTATCTCTCTCCGCGTATATCAATGCTTCATTTAGGTTCTCGTCATAAAATCCATTTTTCAAACTTGCATTAATTTTTGAAGAAACAGCATTTATCGCTATGATTTCCGAAGTTTTTTCTATGGTCGACCCAAAAGTATCTTTGAACATTATAATACTGCCAATGATTATAAGGCCAATTCCTATCATAATTATTGCCATTCTTTTCATAAAAAAGTCCCCCTTTTCATCATATGATTGAAAAAAGGGGGAAGTTAATTTTTTATAAATTTTATAAGATAAATCTGTCTAAATCTTCCTTATGGATTGTTTCCTGGAATCTTTCTTTTACATATTCGTCATCAATTACTAGCTTTTCGTCGTCCATCTCAGGAATATCGAAAGAAATATCTTCCAATAGTTTTTCTAAAATAGTATGAAGTCTTCTCGCACCAATATTTTCTGTCTGTTCATTCATCAAGAAAGAGATTGTTGCGATTTCATCTATTGCGCCTTCAGTGAATTCCACTTCCACGCCTTCAGTTTCAAGAAGTGCTTTATGCTGTTTGATTAAAGCATTTTCTGGGACTGTTAGAATATTTACAAAGTCATCCTTTGTAAGGCTTTCTAATTCCACTCTGATTGGGAATCTTCCCTGTAATTCAGGAATTAAATCTGTAGGCTTTGCAATGTGGAAAGCACCTGCACCAATGAATAAGATATGATCAGTCTTTACTGGACCATATTTTGTGTTAATAACACTGCCTTCAACAATCGGAAGAATGTCTCTTTGCACGCCTTCTCTTGACACATCTGCACCAGAAGTCATTCTTGAACCAGATGCAATCTTATCGATTTCGTCGATAAAGATGATACCATTTTGTTCAGCATTTTCGATAGCTTCATCTGTTACAACGTCCATATCAATAAGTTTCTGCGCTTCCTGTTCTCTAAGAATCTTTCTAGCGTCTTTTACCTTGCAGTTTTTCTTTTTCGTCTTTTCTGGCATCATGTTGCCAAAAATATTACCGATAGCAATAGACATACCCTCATTGGACATATCAAGCTGGTTTCCCTTAGGTGCATCTATAACTTCAATTTCGATAAACTGTTCTTCAAGTAGACCCTGACGAAGCTGTTCTCTTACCTGCTCTCTTGCCATTTCTACATCAAGATCTTCCTGTGTTGGGCCTGCTTCCTTTTCTTTTGCTGCCTGGCTGTCAAGATACTGCTGTTTCTGGCTCTGATAGCCACCACTGTTCATGATAAAGTCAAAAGGACTCTTCTGGGCTGCTGGTTTCTTCTTTTTGCCTGGAATGATTGCTTCTACAATTTTTTCTTCTACGATTTTATCAGCAATATAATATTTTTCTTCAAGTTTTGCCTGTTTTGTTACTCTCATTGATGCTTCAACTAAGTCTCTAACCATAGAATCAACATCACGACCAACATAACCTACTTCTGTAAACTTAGTAGCTTCTACTTTTACAAAAGGAGCATCCATTAGTTTTGCAAGTCTTCTGGCGATTTCTGTCTTACCACAACCAGTTGGACCCATCATAAGGATGTTCTTTGGTGTGATTTCTTCTCTCATCTTCTCGTCAAGAAGGCTTCTTCTATATCTGTTTCTAAGTGCAATTGCAACAGATTTTTTTGCATCGTTTTGCCCAATAATATATTTATCTAACTCCGCTACGATTTCCTTTGGAGTCATGCTGTATAATTTACTAGCCATTTTTATCCCCCTCTTACAGCTTATCAATTGAAATATGATCGTTTGTGTACACACAAATTGACGCTGCAATTTCAAGTGACTTTCTTACAACTTCTTCAGCGCTTAAATCAGTATTATTGTATAGTGCGTTTGCTGCTGCGTAAGCAAAATTTCCGCCAGAACCGATAGCAACGAAGTCCTGATCAGGCTCGATTACTTCACCTGTTCCGGAAATAACAAGCATATTTTCTCTGTCAGCAACGATCATAAGAGCCTCAAGGTTTCTCATGCCCTTGTCAGAACGCCACATCTGAGCAAGATCAACTGCTGCTCTTTTTAAGTTACCAGAATGTTCTTCTAACTTACTTTCAAATTTTTCAGTAAGGGAAAAAGCATCGGCAACTGAACCTGCGAACCCAGAAACAACTGTGTTCTTATAGATTTTTCTTACTTTTTTTGCCCCATTTTTCATGATTGCAGTTTCGCCCATAGTAACCTGTCCATCACCACCGATACAAACATCATCAGGTCCTCTTCTTACTGCACAAATTGTGGTTGCATGAAATTGTACCATTACTAAATACCTCCTAATCTACTACTCTTTATACCCACATTTTTCGTTTGAACAAACGATTTTAGCATTTCTAAGATTGCGTTCTAAAAGAATTTCTCCACATTCAGGACATTTTCTATCAACCGGTTTATACCAAAACGCCTTATTACAAGTAGGATAATTGCTACATCCATAAAAAACTTTACCTGAACGTCCACGCTTAGCTACAATATCGCCGCCACAATCAGGACAAGCTACGCCAGTTTTCTTGACAATTGGCTTTGTATTTTTACATTCAGGATAGCCACTACATGCAAGGAATTCTCCAAATCTTCCTGATTTGATTGCCATAGGCTTACCACAGATTTCGCACATCTCATCTGTAAGCTGATCTTCCACCTCAACTTTTTCGATGGCTTTATCTGCAACTTCAAGTTCTTCCTTTAATGTGGCATAAAACTCTCTAACGATTTCTTTCCAGTCAAGGGACTTGATTTCAACATCGTCTAGTTTATCTTCCATCGTTGCAGTAAATCCTGTGTCTGCAATCTCCTTAAAATATTCTTCCATAAGTTCTGTAACAACAAAACCAAGGTCTGTCGGTGCAAGAACCTTTTTTTGTCTCGTTATATATTTTCTATCTAACAAAGTGCCGATAATAGGCGCATAAGTACTCGGTCTACCTATATTTTTATCCTCCAAATACTTAACCAGACTTGCTTCCGTAAATCTTGACGGTGGTTCAGTAAATTTCTGATCACCAACTAGTTCTTTAGCCTCAAGTTCTTCTCCTTCATTAAGTGTTGGAAGGATTTTATCTTGATCTTCTTCCTTATTAGATGAATAGATTCTCTGATAACCTTCAAAAATCACTCTCGATCCACTTGCCTTTAACGCGTAAACACCATTGTTGATAGTTACCTGCATTGAATCAAAAACTGCAGCTGCCATCTGGCTAGCTAAAAATCGAGTCCAAATCAGTTTATATAACAAATACTGTTCTTTTGTTAAGGATTCTTTAATTTGCTCAGGATCCAAATTTATATTACTTGGTCTAATGGCCTCATGCGCATCCTGAATATCTTTCTTTTTATTAGTGAAATAATTGTTGCCATAATACTGTGCACCAAAGTTTTCATTTATATATGCTTTTGCAGCTATCTTTGCCTCATCGGAAATTCTTACAGAGTCCGTTCTGATATATGTTACTAAACCTAGAGTGCCATGGCCTTTAATTTCAACACCTTCATATAATTGCTGTGCCACCATCATAGACTTTTTAGTTGTAAAACCAAGCTTATTGGCAGCATCCTGCTGAAGGCTACTCGTTGTAAACGGCGCAAAAGGTTTACGGCTTCTTTCCTTGTTTATGATCTGAGAAACAACATATTTTCCATTTCTTAAACTTTCTAGAACTTCATCCGCTTCTTTTTGGGTCTTGATAGTAAATTTTTTGCCATTTTTTTCAGAAACTTTTGCTTCAAAAGTCTTATCTTTCTTAAATTTTGCAATAAGGTTCCAATATTCTTTAGGTTCAAAGTTTTCTATTTGGTTCTCTCTATCGCAGATAACTTTAAGGGCTGCAGACTGTACTCTCCCCGCACTCAGACCTCTTCTAACCTTTCGCCATAAAAGAGGGCTAATCTGATAGCCTACTAACCTATCAAGGACTCTTCTTGCTTGCTGTGCATCTACCAATCTAGTATCAATAGGTCTCGGTTGTTTGACTGCCGCTTTAATTGTGTCTTTAGTAATTTCATTAAACACAATTCTACAATTTGTCGCAGGATCAATACCAAGCAAATACGCAAGATGCCATGAAATAGCTTCTCCTTCTCGGTCAGGGTCGGTTGCAAGATATATTTTTGATGCTTGTTTCGCTTCCTTTTTTAGTTCTTTAATTAAGTCACCCTTACCTCTGATAGAAATATATTCAGGTTCAAAATCATTTTCTATATTTATTCCCAACTTACTTTTAGGCAAGTCTCTTACGTGACCTACAGATGCCATTACCTTATAAGTTGAACCTAAATACTTACCAATTGTTTTAGCTTTTGATGGGGATTCTACTATTACAAGCGTTTTCTTCCTTGTTTGAGCATTCTTTTTAGTTGTTTTGCTCTCCTTTGTTGCCATTTTTCCTCCAAAATTCGAATCTCAAAGCGAGAATCGTTTCCACTTATTCTTATAGTCAAATATAATATTACCCTTTTTAGAATTTTGCAATATAAATTTTACCATGCTGATAACTTATGAGTCCTTTTATCTCCATAACTGTAATAAGTCCACTAATTTCTGCCGCTCCTCTGCCTAGAACCTTACACAAGTATTCAAGTGTTAATTCCCCTTCTCTCTTCAATAACTCGAAAATATTTTTCTCTATTTCTCCCATATGCCCAAGTTCCTCATCTTTTAATCGTGGTTTTACACCAATTAAGTAAAGTATGTCCTCCGGAACAGTCATTATGCTTGCCCCATCAGCAATGAGCTTGTTACATCCTATACTATATGTACTATTAATATTACCAGGTACAGCCATAACCTCCTTACCTTGTTCTGCTGCAATTTCTGCTGTAATAAGAGAACCACTTCCACTTCCAGCCTCAATTACTGTCACTGCAGATGAAATTGCCGATATAATTCTATTTCTCCTTGGAAAATTGTATGGAACAGGTTTAGTTCCCAGGGGATATTCCGAGATAACGAGCCCTTGCTTTAGTATCTTCTCGTAAAGACTTTTATTACATCTCGGGTAACACACATCCACACCAGAACCCAAAACCGCTATGGTCCAACCTCCTGCATTTAATGCACCAATATGAGCCGCTGCATCAACGCCTTCTGCCATTCCACTAATGGTAACTATATCATTATTTGCAAGAGTTTCTCCCACTTTCAATGCAACCTGTCTTCCATATTCACTGCATTTTCTAGCTCCAACTACTGCAACGGCCTTCTTTTTTAACAACGATACATCTCCTAAACAGTATAACTTTCGTGGCACATCGTGTATGTTTTTAAGATTTTCAGGGAAAACTCCACTTTCTTTTGTTATTATCTCAATCTTTCTTTCCATTTTATCATCCCCTTTCTTCCGTAAAGAAGCGAGTATAGTGAAAAGCAGTGGCAAGTTCTCCCATTGTGATTTCTTCTTTCCCTTTAATGTCTGCAATAGTCCTAGCAATTTTGAGTATTTTATGATAACGCCTCATACTAATATGCTGCGTGCGATAAACTGTTTCCATAAACTTTTTACCACTTTCATCTAGATTACAAAACACTTCTATATTATTTGCATCCAAATCACTGTTGTGTCTAATTTTAAGGTTTTTATATCTACTTTTCTGGCGCTGTGAGGCTTCGTAAACAACGTTTTTCATCATTTTTGAACAATATTCTTTTTTTACATCATTTTCTATATCGTCATATTCGATGGAGTTCACCTCTATTGCTATGTCTATCCTATCTGCTAAAGCTCCCGACAATTTATTTCTATATCGATTAATTTCACTTTGAGTACAGGTACATTGTCTTTTGCTATCTCCAAAGAAACCACATTTGCAGGGATTGGTAGCCCCCACAAGTAAAAATTTTGACGGAAAAGTTATGTTATTATTTTTTCTTATCAAGTTAACTTCTTTTTCTTCAACAGGTATTCTTAATGAATCCAGAATATTTTGGGGATATTCTAGCATCTCATCTATAAATAAGACTCCATTATGCGCTAAGGATACCTCTCCTGGTTTAGGATAATATCCACCTCCTAGCAATGCTGTTTTCGACGAGCCGGGGACTATGTATCTAAAGGGTCTTTCCGATATAATTGGCATATCTTTAGATAATTTCCCAGCATAAGAATATATCTTAGTAGTCTCTATCTGTTCCTCCAGTGTCATAGGTGTAAGAATTCCTGTTATCCTTTTTGCAAGCATAGTCTTGCCTGTACCCGATGGTCCAATCATAAGCAAATTGTGATTTCCTGCTACTGCAATCATTATCGCTTCTTTCACATTTTCGTGTCCCTTAATGTCTCCAAAGTCCAGGAAGTCATCGTGATAATCACATTGAAAGTTATGTGAAAACGCTATAATTTCATTGCCGTCTAGATGTTTTACGACATCCATAAGTGTATCTGCAGGAAAAATCTTTATATTAGTATTTTTCAAAAAAAGATATGCTTCTTTACAGTTATCCCTAGGCAAAATTATTCTTTCGATGCCTTTTGTTTTGTCTTCAATAACTGACATAACCATTGGAAGAACACCTTTAACAGGAAGTATTTTTCCATCCAAAGACAATTCTCCTAAAAAAAGCATCTTATCAGTGTTACATTCTAACGTACCTTTAGAAAGCAATAGCCCTATGGCAATACCCAAATCGTAGTGACTTCCTTTCTTATGTATATATGCCGGCGATAAATTCACTGTAATCTTGCCTCTTGGATATTCTAAGCCACTGTTAATTATAGCTCTTTTTACCCTTTCGGTTGCTTCTCGAACAGATGCATCCGCCATTCCCACAATAGAAAAATAAGGCAAACCGTTAGAAATATCAGTTTCTATTTCTATAAGTTCGCCTTTCATCCCATCTAACGCTACCGTCCTAACCTTTGCTAACATAACAAAACCTCCTAGAACTCCAGACCCTTGATATGATTAACAGTTACTTCAATAACCTGAAAATCCACTTTTTCATAAGGTCTTTTATAATAGGAGATAAAATATTTGGCAGCATTCCTAATATGTCTTTGTTTTTTGTTATCTACAGCCTCGCCCGGAGCACCATATTCCGAAGATGTTCTAGTTTTTACTTCAACAAAAGAAAGAATCTTGTCCTTAATGGCAATTATATCAACTTCTCCATAAGGACAAGAAAAATTTCTTCTTATTATATAGTATCCCTTTGATCTTAATGCTTCTACTGCAAGTTCTTCGCCAATAGATCCAATTCTTTTTTTATCTGTCATGTTCCCTCCATGACAGTTCCACTTCTCTGGATAATTTTACATTATTTTCCATCTAGTGTCAATCAGTGTAAATTGAATTTATTAAGCTCTAAGCATTGCTCCAAGAAATTCTTTTAGACGAAGAGTTTTCGTTTCTTCAAAGATTTCTCTTGGTGTTCCTTCTTCTACTATTACACCTTTATCCATAAAGATTACTCTATCGGCAACCTCTTTAGCAAAGCCCATCTCATGTGTCACAACAACCATTGTAGTATGTTCTTTAGCAAGTTTTTTCATTACAGACAAAACTTCTCCTGTTATTTCAGGATCAAGTGCAGATGTCGCCTCATCAAATAACATTATATCAGGTTCCATCGCCAATGCCCTAGCTATAGCCACTCTTTGCTTTTGCCCACCGGAAAGCTGTGCTGGATAGATATCCGCTTTTGCCTCAAGCCCTACCATATTTAAGAGTTCCAAGGCTCTTACATTAGCTTTCTCTTTACCTATCTTTTTTACATTTATAGGCGCATATGTAATATTCTCTTTACATGTCATGTGAGGAAATAAATTAAAGTGTTGAAAAACCATTCCGGTTGTTCCATTAAGGTTTATTTCCCCTGATGTTACATTCACAAGTCCGTTAATGCATCTCAACAAAGTACTTTTCCCCGAACCCGATGGTCCAATAATCGCGACAATTTCGCCTTTTCTTATTGAAAAGTTTACATCGTCTACCGCTCTAAACCCACTGTATTCTTTAACAATATTTTTCATATCTAAAACAGTTTCTCTGCTCATTACCATTCCTCCTTGGCATCATATCTAGCAAAATATTTTTCTAGTTTTCCTGCAATCAAAGTCAATCCAAAAGTCATAATTAAGTATATGACAGCCGCCGCAAAGAATGGCGTCAAATCGGTCATTCTGTTTACGGCACTATTTGTTGCCTTCATCAATTCAAGCACTGTGCCTAAAGAAGAAGCAAGCGCGGTATCTTTGACTAGTATGATGGCCTCGTTTACGATTGGTGGCAATGTAGCCTTCATAGTTTGTGGTAATATTATATCTTTCATAGTTTGAGCTTTACTTAAACCAAGAACTTGTGCTGCTTCGTATTGCCCTCTATCTATGCTATTGATTCCACCCCTATATATTTCCGAAAAATACGCTGCATAGTTTAAGACAAAAGAAATTATTACTGCAGCAAAGGCACTTATCATTATGTTCAATTTCATTGGGAAGAAGAAATATACGAAAAACATCTGTAATAAAAGTGGAGTCCCTCTAAAAATCCAAACATATGTCTTACATAATATACTTATAGGTTTGAACTTACTGTTGCTGCCTAAGGCAATAGGTAAACCAAGTGGTAACGATAATACAAGTGTAAGAACAAATATTTCAATTGTAACTATTGACCCCTCAAGCATGAAGGGTAAGCATTCCAAAATCTTTTCCATTAATTCTGCATCCTCTCCCCTTTAATTCTCTTTTTTAATCTTCAAGTGTTTCAAATACAACTATGTTTTTGCCAAACCATTTTTCACTGATTTCAGCTGCTTTACCATTATCAATTACAGCTTTAACACCATCGTTTATCTTATCTCTTAAGTCTGTGTTATCTGCCGCACATCCGATTACATAATAGTCATCGCCAAGTGAGTACTGGCATTCTTTCATAGCGCCATCTAAATTATTGTTTGTATATTCGCCTAAAACTTTATCTACAGCAATTACATCGACTCTTCCAGCCTTTAAGTCCATTATAGCTGTGTCGTATGTGTCATATTCAGCAATATTATTCTTAAAATTTTTGTATTCCGGATTCTTTGTTAATACTTCTAATGCTGAAGAATCTACCTGTGTGCCAATCTTAAGGTCCTTTAGCTGCGTAGCATCCGTAACATCAATATCTGATGTTGCAAGAGACATAAGCACAATCTGATTGTTTAAGTACTTATTAGAAAGAGCCATGTTTTCTAATCTATCAGGAGTAACTGACATACCGTTCCATACGCAGTCAATTGTCTTAGCTTTTAATTCCATCTCCTTAGCATTCCAATCGATAGGTTTGAATTCTACCGTCATACCTAATTCTTCGCCAACAGCATTAGCAAGATCTATATCAAACCCAACTAAATTGCCTTCAACATCTCTAAAGCCCATAGGTGCGAAAGTATCATCAAGTCCAACAACTAAAACATTATCATCTTTTTCTCCACAGCCTGTCATGATTCCCAAGCTAAAAACTAAAACCACAATCATCGTTAATGCAAATAATTTCTTTTTCATCTTTCTTTTCCTTTCTCTATCCAAGTTACTTACTTTGTTCATTTCTCTTTAACGCTTCATCGCGTTAAAGTGTTAAATTCAAAACATGCTCCCACTTTACTATGAAAATGAGAGCATGTCAACAAATTTTTATAAAATTTTAATAATTATCTTTTTAACAATCCTCTAATACAAATTTTTTTACAGCGTGTGCTACACCATCTTCACTATTTGACAGTGTTATAAAATCTGCAATAGCTTTGACTTCTTCTACAGCGTTTCCAACGGCAACACCAAGCCCAGCAGCTTTAATCATCGCCATATCATTAGGGCTATCTCCCACAGCCATAACATCCTTATCTTCTATACCTAGCATATGACACAAACTGAATATCGCAGTTGCCTTACTAGTGGTCTCGCCACCTATTTCAATGTTATGTGGAACAGATGATGTTACCGTTATCCCCTCATAAAGTCTCAAAATATCATTGAACTTTCTTTTATCTTCTAGATGTTCAAAGTGGATATTAATGTTTTCTATTTGGTCTTTATTATCAAGCATAAATTCATAAACAGAAGGTACAGGATTTCTTGTATCCATTATGTACTCTGCATCCATATATGTGGAGCCGTTTTCTTTTACATCATCGTATACATATTGATCTATATAAGCTCGTCCCTCAGTAAAAACTTCTACTGGATATTGTCTATTTGCCATTAGGAGCTCTCTAACTTTCTCTATGGCATTTCCATCGGCACAGTTTGAGTATATTGTTTGGTTAGTACTCAAATCAGTAGTATGTGCACCATTAGATGTTATCGCATATCTCAATCCTTCAATTTCAAATATGCAATCAGGAAGTGCAGAAAATGTTCTTCCCGTTGCAATAACAACATGAACTCCTTTTCTAATTGCAGCCTCTAAAGCTTCTTTAGTTTCTTTTGAAAGTACACTTTTGCTTCTCAGCGTAGTCCCATCTAAATCTAAAGCTATAAGTTTTATTTCCATCTATTTTTCCTCCAAACACTGTAAAAACTCAGTGTTATATTGTCTAACTGTTTTCATTGTTGCGCTAATATCGTGCCCTGGATAAATTGTATATCTGTCAGGCCACTTATTTATGACCGTCTTACATGAGTCTACCATATCCGGCCAGGATCCATCCTCTAAATCAGTTCTACCAAGGTCTGTATCAAAAATAGTATCTCCAGTAAATACTACATTGCTTTTTGCAGATACTATACATATGGATCCAAAAGTGTGACCTGGAGTAAGTAATATCTCCAATTCTTCTCCATCCAAATCGAGTCTGTCTCCATCAATCAAGTATTTATGGACTTTTCCTTTATACATCAATGAATCTTCAAAGGTCATCATCACTGGACAGTCATAATAATTAGCGACTTTGGCTGCTGCGCCCACATGGTCGTGATGATGATGGGTTAGAATAATTCCTCCCAAAGTAAGCCCCTCAGCCTCTATATATTTTATGAATTTGTCCGCTTCATACCCAGGGTCTATTACATAA
>JAFYPY010000135.1 GCA_017547345.1 Bacillota bacterium
AAACGCAAAGTCTTGGTCTTTCAGGAGTTCCAAAAAGATTTTTTCTTACTCTTTCGTGTCTTTTAACACGTCTGTCGTTTCTGCTTACTTTAGCCATTTCTCTTCACTCCTCTCTTACTTACCAGTCTTTCCTTCTTTTCTACGGATAACTTCATCAACATACTTAATACCCTTACCCTTATATGGTTCAGGCTTTCTCCATGCTCTGATGTTAGCTGCGTAGTTACCAACTAGCGCCTTGTCGATACCCTTTACAACAACTTCTGTTGCGGAAGGAACTTCTGTTGTGATTCCTTCTGGATCTTCAAGTTCTACAGGATGTGAATATCCAAGGTTTAACACTAATTTGTTACCCTTCTTTTCTGCCTTGTAACCAACACCTACAAGCTGCATCTTCTTTTCGAAGCCTGCTGTTACGCCTGTAATCATGTTAGCGATTAATGTTCTAGCAAGACCGTGCTGAGCTCTGTGGTCTCTGTGATCGCTTTCTCTTGTTACGTTCACAACGCCATCTACAACTTCAACAGTGATAAACTTGCTGATTTCTTGTGTTAACTGTCCCTTAGGGCCCTTAACAGTAACTACATTGTTTGCATCTACTGTTACTTCTACGCCAGCAGGAACAACTACAGGTTTTCTACCAATTCTTGACATTATTTAGTTCCTCCTACCATACATAACAAATTACTTCGCCGCCAACTCCAAGTCTTCTTGCTTCCTTATCGCTAATAACTCCGTGAGAAGTGGAGATGATTGCGATACCAAGTCCGCCTAGAACCTTTGGAATTTCGCCAGCTTTAGCATATTTTTTAAGGCCTGGTTTTGAAATCTTCTTGATGCCGGAGATAACTTTTTCCTTGTTTGCTCCGTACTTCATAGTGACTTTAATCATGCCCTGTTTATTATCTTCAATAACTTCGTAATCCGCAATAAAGCCTTCGTTCTTTAAGATTTCTGCGATAGCTTTCTTCATATTAGAAGCTGGGATTTCTACAGTTTCGTGTCCTACAGTATTGGCATTTCTGATTCTTGTTAGCATATCTGCTATAGGATCTGTCATTGTCATTACAGTATTTCTCCTTTCTTTATATTACCAGCTTGCTTTTCTTACGCCAGGGATTTCACCCTTATAAGCAAGCTCTCTGAAGCAAATACGGCAAATACCGTATTTTCTTAATACAGCATGAGGTCTTCCGCAAAGATTGCATCTAGTATATGCACGTGTAGAAAACTTAGGTGTTCTCTGCTGTTTTACCTTGAGAGATGTTTTTGCCATGATTCCCTCCTATTATTTTTCAAACGGCATGCCAAGAAGTTCAAGTAATGCCTGAGCTTCTTCGTCAGTCTTAGCCGTTGTAGTGAATACGATGTTCATACCTTTAATTGTATCAACCTGATCATAGTTGATTTCTGGGAAGATTAACTGTTCCTTGATACCCATGGAATAGTTACCTCTACCGTCAAAGGAGTTCTTGGAAACGCCCTTGAAGTCTCTTACTCTTGGAAGGGAGATGTTGAAAAGCTTGTCAACAAATTCGTACATGTTTTCTCCTCTAAGAGTTACCTTTGCACCTACAGGCATGCCCTGTCTAACCTTGAAGTTAGCGATGGATTTCTTTGCCTTTGTTACAACAGGCTTCTGTCCGCTGATTAGTCCCATTTCTGCAACTGCGGATTCAATAACCTTAGCATTGTCCTTAGCTTCGCCAAGACCCATGTTAATAGTTACTTTTTCTAACTTTGGAACTTCCATTACATTCTTGTACTGGAACTTCTCCTTTAATTCAACGAATACCTTTTCGTCGTACATTGTTCTTAATCTTGCTGTCAAAGTTTTCTCCTCCTTTCCTAGTCGATTACAGCGCCAGTCTTCTTGGACACTCTTACTTTCTTACCGTTTTCGATCTTATAGCCAACTCTTGTTGCCTGCTTACCATCGTAAAGCATTACGTTGGAAGCATCGATAGGTCCTTCCATATGCTTGATTTCAGCTGGAGTCTTCTGTGTAGCCTTCGCATGCTTAGTCTGCATATTTACGCCTTCTACAACAACCTTGTTTTCCTTTGGCATAGCCTTAAGAACTTTACCGGACTTACCTTTATCTTTACCAGTGATTACTACCACTGTGTCGCCTTTCTTAATACGCATCCTATACCTCCTACAGTACTTCCGGTGCTAATGAAACGATCTTCATGAAGCCCTTTTCTCTAAGTTCTCTAGCAACCGGTCCGAAGATACGAGTACCAACTGGGTTCTTATCTTCTTTATCTTTAATAATTACTGCAGCGTTCTGGTCGAACTTAACGTAGCTTCCGTCTGCTCTTCTAGCACCGTGCTTAGTTCTAACAACTACAGCTTTTACAACGTCACCTTTTTTCACAACTCCGCCTGGAGTAGCTTCTTTAACTGCACAAACGATTACATCGCCGATATTTGCATACTGACGGCTTGTGCCTCCAAGGATACGGATGCAAAGTAATTCCTTTGCACCGGAATTGTCGGCAACTCTTAATCTAGTTTCTGTCTGAATCATGATCTAGTGCCTCCCTTATTTAACCTTTTCGATAATATTAACAAGTCTCCATCTCTTATCCTTGGATAATGGTCTTGTTTCCATAATTCTAATCTTATCGCCAATCTGGCATTCGTTGTTTTCATCGTGAACTTTAACTTTCTTAGTTCTCTTTACAGCCTTTCCGTAAAGGGAATGTCTTACGAAGTCTTCGATTGCAACAACTACAGTCTTATCCATCTTGTCAGAAACAACAACTCCGACTTTAGTTTTTCTTCTATTTCTTTCAACTGTCATA
>JAFYPY010000136.1 GCA_017547345.1 Bacillota bacterium
CCTTTCTATCCATAGCAAGGCCCTTTAGGCAAGTTGCGATTTCACGAATAAACGGAATGTTTTCGATTTCCTTCTTATACACTGCAGAAATTGGAGTTTCGCAGGCTACAACTACAGCAACTACGTCGAAAAGTCCCTGGTGGTTTGAGTATAAAAGGAAACCACCTTCTGTTGGAATGTTTTCCTGACCTGTCACGTGCATGTTGATGTTGCCGGACTCAACTCCTAATCTAAGGATTCCTCTGATGTGAGCATAAGCTTCCGCTTCAGGATAAGTTCCTACAGTCTTGGCATACTTGCAAAGCTTGCCATAAAGTCCAGGAACCTTAAATATATTTTTAATTACCATTAATGCGATTCTGTTCATTTAGCTACCTCCTTGGTCTTTTGATATAATAACAAATTTTTGAATAAGTAGCAACTTTATGGGCGTTTTAGCCATAGAAAATATTGCAATTTGGGGGAGTTTGAATTATTCTAGAGGAAGAAATCAAACACCTAATTATGGAGGTAAATATGAAAAGAACAGCGGCAGACATTATTAAGCTAATTAAAGAAAATGATATTAAAATGGTGGACTTTAAGGTTGTTGACATCAATGGTCAGTTTAGACATGTTACAATCCCAGCGTCCCAGTTTAACGAGGATACAATGAGAGACGGAATCGGTTTCGACGCGTCTAACTATGGCTATGCAGTGGTAGAAAAGAGTGATATGGTATTCATTCCAGACCTTGATACTGCAGTAATCGATCCATATTGCCAGATTCCTACATTATCAATGACAGGTAATGCGATGATCATCGACTACCCATTAAATCGTCCATTAGACCAGTATCCTAGAAATATTGTAGCTGCTGCTGAGCAGTACATGAAGGATAGCGGCATTGCAGACACAATGCTTATTTTACCTGAATTCGAGTTCCACGTATTCGAGCAGGCAGGTTGGTCTGTACAGCCAAACAACATCGGTATGACAATCGATGCCAACCAGGCTCCGTGGAACAGTATGACAGAAGGCAGAGGCGTAGTAGTACCTCATCAGAAGCACTACCATATGGCAAAGCCTTTTGATCAGACTTACGAACTAAGAAGTGAAGCATGCATCGAGCTTGAAAAGATGGGCATCGAAATCAAGTATCATCATCCAGAAGTTGGCGCATCCGGACAGTTCGAAATCGAACCAATGCTAGGTCAGATGTCAAAGATGGCTGACGCTACAATGCTTATCAAATATGTAATACACAATACTGCACTTAAATATGGCAAGGTTGCTACATTCATGCCAAAGCCAGTTTACGGTGAAGCAGGAAACGGCATGCATGTTCATATGCTTTTATTAAAGGATGGACAGCCAGTATTCTCCGATGACGAAGGATATTCACATTTGAGCAAGGATGCTCACTACTTCATGGGCGGCCTATTAAAGCACATCGGTGCGCTATGCGCAATCACAAACCCAAGCACTAACTCTTTCAAGAGACTAGTTCCTGGTTTCGAAGCACCTGTAACTGTAGGTTATGCTACTTCCAACAGATCCGCAGTTATCAGAATTCCTGCTTATGCTAAGGAACCTAGCCTAAGAAGATTCGAAATCCGTAACCCTGATGCTACTTGCAACCCATATTTATGCTATGCAGCACTTCTTATGGCAGGTCTTGACGGTATCAAGAACAAGATTGACCCACATGCTGAAGGCTGGGGCCCATACGATATGAATCTATATTCATTATCAGACGAAGAAAAGGCTAAATTAACTCAGCTTCCAACTCGTCTAGAAGACGCGCTAGATGCCCTTGAAGCCGACCATGACTTCTTAACAGAAGGCGGCGTATTCCCAGAACACTTAATCAAGAACTTCATCGCTCTTAAGAGAAAGGAATGCCTAGAGTTATCTAAGATCCCAACTCCTGCAGAGTTTGACAAATACTTTAATTTGTAAAGCAAATTGATTGCATTATTTTTATCGGTGGAATATAATAAATAAAAGAGCTACCGATGAACGGTATGCTCTACAAGAATTGTACTAAAAAAGCACTCGTCCAAGTCGAGCAGGACGGGTGTTTTTATTTTTATAAAAACTAATGCTTAATCGAAGCGACTAAGGCAATGAGTGTTACAATAAATAATGAAAAACTTAAAAGTTGATCAAGTGTTATGTACATCATCATCACCTCCTTATTATGTAATAAGGAGCACACCGTCCACCGTGTCTCAGGTAACTCTTATATATATAATACAAAGAAATAACACCGCAAGCAAACAATTGTTCTCGACAAAAAACGACATACGTTGTTTACAAAATATTACATTGTATTGAAATCGGTACAATACTAGTGTATAATGAATCAACGGTAGGTATTGGTCTACCAAGCCAGCCGTATGGAGTGTTCCATGCGGCTGGCTTGGTGTATGTGGACAATAGTTAATGCTACAGTATGTGCGTATAGTGCTAGAAGGAGGAAATAATGGATAATAACAATGACGATAGAATTATTACTAGCAAGGATTTACATAAAGAACTTAATGAAGAACGCAAGAAGAAGGGGATGAACTCCATACCAGCCATTAATCCAAAGGGTGGTGGAACTAGCACTCTTGCACGAAGAGATAAGTCCTGGAGTAGCGTGCCGGATTTCTTTGGAAAGCTATTTAAGAAAAAATAGAGCCTGTTGGGCTCTTTTTTAGTTGATTATATGCTTGTTGCTATATAAAAGTATCACTTTTAGGAAAATTATAGGTCAAAAAGTGATAAAAATAGCATGGTTTGCTAGAACTACGCTTTGAAACTATCACTTTTGACGGGATAATAAGCTAAAAGTGATACTTTATCAGTGAATGATTAAAAAAACTATCACTTTTGAGGGGTGAAATGAAGGAAAAGTGATAGTTAATCGCTGATAAGTGCCTCAAAAACTGTGAAACTATCACTTTTACGGTGTGGATGGGATGAAAAGTGACAATCTACCGGTGGTGACTCTCCCAAACCCCATGAAAATGTCACTTTTGCTGGCAAATTAAGGCCAAAAGTGATAATTGCGTGGGAATAATGACTCATCGACAACTATAATTCCCTCGCTCATAGCCGGGGAAGCCCATTCGAGGGAAACCGCGGCTCCGAATAACCAAATCCGTGGCTCCGAGAGGCTCCAAGCATCCCTCTATTCCTTCCCTGCATCTTCCTTCGGCGAATGGCCGAAGTGAGACTTGTAGGCTCTATAAAAAGACGAATATTCTGAGAAGCCGCATGCTGTGCATGCGCTGATTGCAGGCTCGCCGCGCTGGATCATGGCACGGGCTGCCATTAGTCGTTTGATAGTTACATAGTCCCAAAGGGATGAGCCTGTTGCCTGTCTAAACACTCTGCTGATCTGTGAACGGCTGCGATAAAAGGCGTCGGCCACAGACTGAATCGAAATGTCTTCAAACAAATGCTCGTTAACGTATTCCAAGAGCTGACTTTGGAAGCCCTTGCTAGGAAGATGAGTCTGGCCTTTGCTGTATATTCCGTCCAAGATAGTCAAAAATAGCATTAGTCTGCCCAGCAGATTGAGCTTCACATTGCCAATATGCTCAAAGTTAAAGCCAGCAAAGGCGCTAGAGAGGGAGTTGGTATTAGCATCACCCGCAGCGAATCTATTGGCACTTCCTAAAGGTCTATCCCAAAAGGCATTCAATAGGTCGTGATTTGGATCGATATCATCTAGTACAGAAGGCGAAAAATGTATAACAATTCTCTCGTATGGCTTGTCCTGGTCTATTTGCAAATTGTGCATCTCTGCAGGACGCAAAATGAAGATATCACCAGCAGACATTGGATATTGATGCCCCTCAACCATGTAAGTGCCAGAGCCGGAAATTACGTATAAAATTTCTAACCACTCATGGGCGTGCATACTGAAATCACTTGAATAGGGGTGAATGTCGATGCTGTGGTGAGAGTATATTTGGTTGTCTCTATAAGAAAAAATATGTGACATTTTTGCTTTCTCCTAGGCTTTTTTGTAAGCATATCATGTGATGCGCCTTTTTGCAATGTTTTTTCGCATAATATGCAATTCCATTGCATTTCATTCTGATGTAAAATAAATTAAATTAATATGTCAAAAAATAAACGAAAAAATATAAAATTGTCTAAATAAGAAAGGAATTCAAAAGTTATGGAATTAAATCTTCGTAAAGACTGTCGTTATGCAATCGCTTGTCCTACAAGCATGGGTGTACGTATCACTCCTGAAAACAGAATGGCTGTACACAACAGCAAACACTTTATGATGCAGGCAACAAGTGCAGAATCTAATGTATTAAACGTGGCTTCATCTCTTGGCAACGAATGCCTTGTGCTTACAAAATTTGTAAAGGGAAATCCTCTTGCGGAATTCATCAAGAGCGAGCTTCGTGCTCGTAACATCCGTTTCGAAGGCGCAGAAGTTGAACAGGGGGGTCCATGGGGCTATCGTCACCAGATCAATATCGCTGACTCTGGTTTTGGTCTAAGAGCACCAAGAGTATGGAACGATAGAGCTGGTGAAGTTGGTAGAACTCTTTCCATCGACGAATTCGATGTAGATAGAATCTTTGGTGAAGAAGGCGTTGCTATCCTTCACATTTCCGGTCTAATCGCTGCAATGAGTGAAGAAACAACTAAGTTCTGTCTTGATATTGCAAAAGCAGCTAAGAAGCACGGAACAGCAATCAGCTTTGACTTAAACCACAGAGCAACATTCTGGAAAGGTAGAGAAGAAGAACTAGCGGCAGCATTCCACGAAATCGCATCTATTGCTGACGTTTTAGTAGGAAACGAAGAAGACTTCCAGCTTTGTCTAGGATTTAAGGGACCTGAAGCAGGTGGCAAGGATTTAACATCCAAGATTAACAACTTCAAGGAAATGATTACTCAGGTTAAGGAAAAGTACTCAAATGCAAAGGTATTCGGCACTACTCTTCGTCAGGTTATCAGTGCTAACGAACACCTTTGGGGTGGTATCCTTCTAGCAGACGACACTTGGTCTATCGAAGAACCAAGAGAAATCCCAGTTATGGATAGAATCGGTGGAGGAGACGGATTCACAGGCGGTCTTCTTTATGGATTATATAAGGGATGGGAACCTGCAAAGTGCTTACAGTTCGGATGGGCTACAGGCGTACTTGCTGCAACAAGCTTAAACGACTACGCAGAACCAGCTGACGAAAAGCAGGTTTGGGACATCTATGCAGGAAATGCTAGAGTTCAGAGATAATCTCGAGAAATAAGGAGAAACAATAATGAAAAAAGCTAATATTGGATTAGTTGGTCTTGCCGTAATGGGTGAGAATTTAGTAATGAATATGGAATCAAAGGGATTTACTGTTGCTGTATATAACAGAACAGCAGACAAGGTAAAAAACTTTGTTGAAGGTAGAGCAGCTGGTAAGAACATCATCGGAACTTATTCCCTTGAAGAACTTGCAGCTAACTTAGAAAAGCCTAGAAAAATCATGATGATGGTTAAGGCTGGACAGGCTGTTGACGAATTAATCGAACAGTTACTTCCGCACCTAGAAGAAGGAGATATCCTAATCGACGGTGGTAACAGCCATTTCCCTGACACTATTAGAAGAACTGCTTACGTTGAAAGCAAGGGCTTATTATACGTAGGTTGCGGTGTTTCCGGTGGTGAAGAAGGTGCTCTTAACGGGCCTTCCATGATGCCAGGCGGTTCCGTTGAAGCATGGCCATTTGTTAAGCCTATCTTCCAGGCTATCTGTGCTAAGGTAGAAGACGGACAGGCTTGCTGTGACTGGGTAGGTGAAAATGGCGCAGGCCATTTTGTAAAGATGGTTCACAACGGTATTGAATACGGTGATATGCAGTTAATCTGCGAAGCTTACCAGTTAATGAGAGACGGCCTTGGCATGACTCCAGAAGAAATGCACGAAGTATTCGCAGCATGGAACGAAACTGAACTAGACAGCTATTTAATCGAAATCACTAGAGACATCCTAGGTTACAAGGACGAAAAGGGTGAAACAACAGTAGACTATATCTTAGATACAGCTGGCCAGAAGGGTACTGGTAAGTGGACTGCAATCAGCGCATTAGACGAAGGTGTTCCTCTAACTCTAATCGGTGAAGCAGTATTTGCAAGATGCTTATCTGCTATGAAGAACCAGAGAGTTGTAGCTTCCAAGGTATTCACTAAGGAAATCCCTGCATTCGAAGGTGACAGAGAAGCATTCATCGAAGCTATTAGAAAGGCTCTTTATGCGAGCAAGATTATTTCCTACGCTCAGGGCTACACTCTAATGAGAACAGCTGCTGAAACTAATGGATGGAACTTAAACTACGGTGGCATCGCTCTTATGTGGAGAGGTGGCTGCATCATCCGTAGCGTATTCCTTGGAAAGATTAAAGAAGCTTATGACAAGAACCCTGATCTTGAAAATCTGCTTCTTGACGAGTACTTCGCA
>JAFYPY010000137.1 GCA_017547345.1 Bacillota bacterium
GACAAGCTTGACGCTGTAGGTAACACAACAGCTGCTATCGGTAAGGGCTTTGCTATCGGTTCTGCTGCATTAACAGCATTAGCATTATTCGCTTCTTATGCTGCTGTTACAAATTTACAGTCAATCAGCTTACTTGACCCAATTGTAATCATTGGTTTATTCATCGGTGCTATGTTACCGTTCGTATTCTCTGCTCTAACTATGAACTCCGTTGGTAACTCCGCTAACGAAATGATCGAAGAAGTTAGAAGACAGTTCAGAGAAGACAAGGGTATCATGGAAGGTACTTCCAAGCCTGACTATGCAAGATGCGTAGACATTTCTACTCAGGCTGCATTAAAGCAGATGATTGTTCCTGGCGTTATGGCAGTAGCTGCTCCTTTAGCTGTAGGTATCGTATTCGGTCCAGAAGCTTTAGGTGGTATGTTAGGTGGCGCATTAGCTTCTGGTGTTATGATGGCTATCATGATGTCCAACGCTGGTGGTGCTTGGGACAACGCTAAGAAGTACATCGAAGAAGGTTACTACGGCGGTAAGGGTTCCGAACCTCATAAGGCTGCTGTTGTAGGTGACACTGTAGGTGACCCATTCAAGGATACTTCCGGTCCATCCATCAACATCTTAATCAAGCTTATGACTATCGTAGCTGTAGTATTCGCACCTTTATTCGTACAGATTGGTGGCTTACTATAATTATTAAATAAGCAAATATAAATCCCGTAATCTTATGATTGCGGGATTTTTTGTATACTATAATAGAAATTGTGAAGATTCACGAAAAGCGGATGAATATGGTGGTAATTTGTGAATTTTATATAAGAAATCTCGAAATGTAGTGAATATAGAATGGTTTTCGTGAAAAAAGAGTATATGTTTACGAAGCGCATGAAAATTTTGAGATAATTTCACAAAAAAGGCATATTTGTATAGGGTTTTGTGAAAACATATAAGAAATTCACGAAAATATCGATAAATTTGGAAATTTGTGTGAAAAGTCAGGCTAAATCATATTTTTTCTAAAATGCATGAAAAAAGACCCTTTTGAATAAAAAGGGTCTTTATCATACATATGTATTTAATTATCTGTTCTTGAATTCAGCAGGTCTCTTTTCTAAGAATGCTTTCATGCCTTCCTTCTGATCTTCTGTACCGAAGCAGCCACCGAAAGCTTCAGCTTCTAGAGCGGAACCAGAGAACATGTCAAGGTGATATCCCTTGTTGATGCAAGTCTTGGACATTGCAACAGCGATAGGAGCCTTAGAAGCAATCTTCTTAGCGATAGCTTCGCAAGTTGGCATTAATTCTTCTGGTTCAACAACCTTTTCTACTAAACCGATTCTTAAAGCTTCATCAGCAGAGATAGTGTCAGCTGTCATGATAAGCATCTTAGCCATACCCTTACCAACTAGCTTGGATAATCTCTGAGTACCAGCGAATCCTGGAGTGATACCAAGACCTACTTCTGGCTGACCAAATTTAGCCTTGGAAGAAGCAATTCTGAAGTCACAAGCCATGGATAGTTCGCATCCACCACCTAAAGCGAAACCGTTGATAGCAGCGATAACTGGCTTTTCTACATTTTCGATAACATTCATAACGTTCTGGCCGAATGCACCGAAAGCTCTACCTTCAGCAACTGTTAGAGTGGACATCTGAGCAATGTCAGCACCTGCAACGAAAGATCTGCCTTCACCTGTTAGGATAACTGCTCTAACTTCTGCATCTTCACCAACCTTAGTGAATACATCTAATAATTCTTCAAGAACTGTTTTATTTAATGCATTTAAAGCTTCTGGTCTGTTAATTGTAACATAACCGATATTTTCTTTTACTTCGTACTTAATTGTCTGATACATTTTTAAATACTTCCTTTCCTTTAACAAAAAACTTACCGCAAGATATTATACCATTATTAACCATCATTATCAACGATAATGTCATAAATTTAACAATTTTATGTTAGTATATTTGTTCTTTTGTCTTTACAAAGAAATTATTCACGGCAGGAATGGAAAGAATAACAACAGTAAATATAGCCTCAACTCCAAAACATATAAAGTTATATATAAAGGAGTAGAGAAGAGGATTCATTCCTTCAGGAGCATATTCAGCAAAGAAAATAAATCCAGAAGTAAAACTACACACAAATCTACCTAAAACACCTAGCAGATATCCAGGAATCAATCCCTTTTGCCATTTAGATGTTAGTCCGGATAAACCAAGGGCAGTATAAGCTAGGAAATAGTCTAGCAGAAGTTGCATAGGATGAATAACATAGCCTCCTAGCACTAGATTGAGAAGACCAAGTGCAAATCCAGATGTCAAGCCCTTTGCAAGACCATAGTAGTATCCGCAAAGTGTTCCGGCCAACATACTGAATAGAGTGATGGAACCGCCGTATGGTAAGTGGAATATTTTAATCATTCCAAGGGCGGCAGCAAGTGCAACTAGAATTGCACACACAGTTAGTTCTTTAACATTGTTTCTTTTTTGTGACATAAAAAAATCCTCCTTATTCTTAGGAGGGGAACCAAAAAATATTAAAAGTATTGCTTCCCTACGACGGTACTAACCGTATCAGGTTATGAGGGTCTATCCGGCATATTATTATATGAATCCGGAACTCTCAGCAAATAGCTCCCCTAGCGTGATTAAATTATAGCTTTGGCTTTTCAGATTGTCAATTAAAATGTTTAATGATATAATTGTCAAAAGTATTTGGATAAGGAGAAATTATGGAAAATAGAATTGTAATTGTATCAGCCTCGAAGATGAGAGAAGTTGCTAGAACAGCTTTGAAGAATCATTGGAAAGAAATGTTTTTAGGTATGTTTATATATTATATTTTTTCAGGGGTTATACCGGCTATCTTAGACTTATTTTTTACAGCGACTAGATACATGGAGCTTGTTACAGGTGAATATATCTCCATGGATGTGACATATGCAAGTCCAGTTTATGACTTTATTCTATCAGGTCCGTTGCTACTTGGCTTCTTAATGTTCTTACTAGCATTTTTTAGAAAACATACTGTTGAGTATGCACTAACACTCGAAGGATTTAGCATGTTCGGAAAGGGATTTTTATTATTCTTAATGTATTCTATAAGAATCTTCCTTTGGTCACTGCTATTTATAATTCCGGGTTTTATCGCAGCTTTTAGATATAGCCAGGCATTCTTTTTAAGAATAGATCATCCTGAATGGACAACATCACAGTGCATTCAAGCTAGTTGTTACTTGATGAAGGGCAACAAGGCAAAATTATTTGGTGTGTATTTATCCTTCATTGGTTGGTATATTTTGGCGATGATACCTGGTTCATTCTTAAGTATGTTCTTTACAAATGAGGTCGCATTGCTTATTGTAGCAATGATTTCATCAATACCAGTGTTATTTGTAGATTTATATATGTATATGACAGAGACCGTGTTCTATGAGCTTCTTACAGGAAATCTAGTGATACAAGAACGCTCTCCTTTTGAACAGTTTAATGAAGATAAATTTTAGACTTAATAAGTAAAGATAAACACTAAAATACCTTCTTGCATAGTATGAAATATACTTTGTTAAGGAGGTATTATTTTGTCCATAGAAAGACATTATTTCCCGGGGAATAACACACCTATGGGATTTTTTTCCTACTACAAACATATTATAGGACAAAGGGAAGCAAACAGAATTATATGTGTAAAGGGAGGCCCTGGCACTGGAAAATCGACCCTTATGAAAAAAATTGCGTTAAATTTTACTGAAAAGGACGAAGATATTGATTTTCTTCACTGTTCCGCAGATGAAAATTCATTAGATGGAATTATAATTAAAAATAAGAAGATAGCATTGATTGATGCAACTAGTCCACATATTATGGATCCAGTAACTCCAGGGGCTGTAGATAAGATTGTTAATCTTGGTGATTATTGGAATGAAGATGGTATAAGCCAAAATAAGGAAGAAATCATCGATTTGAACGAAGAAACTTCGCGATGGTATAGAATTGCCTATAACTACTTAAATGCCGCCAAAAGCGTTTTTAGAAGCATTGAGGAGATATATAATAATGCAGCAGAGTCTAGTGAGATATATAGGCTGGTTTCTAATGTAATATCGAAAGTTTATAATGAAAGAGAAATTTCATTACGGCCCGGCAGAATGAAAAAATTTTTTGCAAGTGCAATAACCGCAAATGGTGTAATTCATTATATTCCTTCGCTTTTAGAGCAAATGAAGACTGTATATATGATTTCATCTCCAGTAGGATACTCCAATAACAGTTTTATGGAGATTATAGCGGAGGGGGCAATATATAGGGGGCTTAATGTGGAGGCATTTTATTGCCCAATGTTTCCCGACGAGAAAATTGAGCATATCATCATTCCTGAACTAAAAACAGCATTTGTCACCTTAAACGAATACCATGATGTAGAACCTTGGGAAATATCAGACATTTGGGAACAGGATAGAGACATCATTTTGCTAGATATGAACGATTATATGGACGGTTTGATAATCGACAAAAATAGCCAGCTGGTAAGTTCATTAAAAGAGGAATACGACATACTTCTCAACAGAGCATTTATGAATCTAAAAAAAGCAAAGGAAACACATTTATTGGTTGAAAATATGTATGTTCCAAATATGAATTTTAGAGAAGTGACCGAATTAATTGAAACAATTACCAAGGAAGTTGAGGCTTTATAACAATATTTTTTATACACTATTATGCTAGATTATAGTATAATATCCTTATGTAAAAAACGAAAGAGAGCACACATATGAACAAGACAGTATCAGAATTTTTAGAAATGTTAAAGAACCACAATTTAGTTGTGGATTATAAGATAGATGACAGCATAGCTACAAAACCGGTTGAATACATTTCATACAACTCTATGGAAGTAAAGCCAAATACGCTTTTTGTATGCAAGGGTGTTTATTTTAAGAACGAATACCTTGAGGATGCCATGGAGAAGGGAGCAGTTTGTTATGTTGCTCAGAAGGTTATCAATGACCAATATAATTATATAATTGTTAATGATATGAGAAACACTTTGTCTGAAATTGGAAGATACTTTTATGACGAAGTTTGGAATGACAACCTTAACTTGATAGGTATTACGGGAACAAAGGGAAAGACTACAACTACATTCTTTGTAAATGCAATTTTGAAATCATTCTGCAAGAAAAAGGGTTATGTAGATCCTGGTCTAATAACGGGCGTATATACATTCGACGGTTTACATACAGATAAGAGTAACAATTTGACTACTCCTGAGACTTTCGAACTGCACAAACTTTTAAATACTTGCGTAGAAAATAAATGCAAATATCTGACTATGGAAGTTTCTTCACAGGCATTGAAGTTTTTAAGAACTTCTGCCTTAGACTATAAGGTAGGGGCATTCATAAATATTGGGGAGGACCATATTTCCGATTCAGAGCATCCTACTATGGACGATTATTTGGATTCAAAAGCTATCATCTTTGATCAGTGTGAAACTGCTTGTATTTGTGATGATATGGATGAAGAATATCTAAATAGAATTAAGAGGCTTTCTGCACAAAAGTGCAAAAAAACCGTAACTTTTGGTACAAAACCTCGTGCCGACTACTATGGATATGATGTTGATGCAGATGTGGATAGCCTGAGCTTTACATTAGAATGTGAAGGAGAGAAACATCATATCGATGTGAGCATTGGAGGCAAATTCAATGTGTCTAACGCACTAGGCGCTATAGCAATTACAAGAACACTTGGAATTCCATTTGAGAATATCAAAGAAGGCCTTGCAAATGTAAAAGTACCGGGCAGAATGGAAGTTTTCCAACTTCCACACAAGGACGTAAAAGTAGTTATCGATTATGCTCATAACGATATTAGTTGCAAGGTATTATTTGATACTATTCAGGAAGCTTTTCCTGACCGTAAAATACTATATATGTTCGGCAGCGTTGCGGGGAGATCATATAACAGAAGACCTGTCCTTGGGGACTTTGCAGAAAGATTTGCGAGCAAGGTAGTACTTACTGAGGATGTGGGCAGTGTTGAAGAATCTACTTTAGAAGTGTGTCACGATCTTATGAGATATATGTCGCCGGATAAGGACATCACAATAGTGCCATATCGTGAAGATGCCGTTAAATATGCCCTTGATGTTAGCGAGGATGGATGGGTTGTAGTGATGACAGGATGGAGTCAGGGGGACTTCTTAATGAGAGGCGATAAGTTCATTTTGGTTTCCGATGTTGAACTAGTGAAGGAATATATCGAAAATGTAAAGAAGACTCTATAACTAAGCAAAAATTCAATATAAATTTAACAAAAAAGACCTAATGTATGACATTTATATGACATTAGGTCTTTATTATTTTTTTGTACAATCTGGACAAAATAAACGATAACAAAAGATGGGGTGTTTATGGTGTACAAAAGTATAAATAGTTATATTGATGAGATTAGAGAAAGAATTATTGAAATTCATGGAATCTGCAATGACTATGGTAAAAGACAAATTAAACATATTTCATACAATTCTAGAGATGTAAGGGAAGGTACATTGTTTATATGTAAAGGTGCTTCCTTTAGGAAAGATTATCTTAAATCCGCTATAAAAAAGGGGGCAATCTGTTATGTTGCGGATAAAAGATGGACAGAGGATATACCCGGAATAATTGTAGATGATGTAAGAGAATCAATAAGCTTAGTTTCTGGACATTTCTATAATAACATATGGAACAAAAAACTAGATATTGTTGGAATTACAGGTACAAAAGGTAAGAGTACAACAGCCTTTTTAATAAAAGCTGTATTAGATTCATACCATCAAAGAATTGGAGATGGTAATACTGCTCTAATTTCTGGTATATATAACTACGATGGTAGAGCAAAACAAAAGGCAACTTTAACGACGCCTGAGACCTTGGAATTGCATAAGTTGCTTGCAGAAAGTGTTGATAATTGTTGTGATACTTTAGTAATGGAAGTATCTTCTCAGGGACTAAAGTATAAGAGAGTACATGGGATAAAATATAAGATAGGGGTATTTCTTAATATTGGAATAGATCATATTTCCGAAGGTGAGCACCTGTCCTTTGAGGATTATTTCCAATCGAAAATGGAAATCTTTAAGCAATGTGACATTGCATGCATAAACATTGATATGGAAGATGAATATCTATTTCCGATTTTAGATAATGCTATTATTAATAATTGCAGAATTGTTACTTTTGGGACGAAAAAAGGGGCCAAGTATAGGGGAAAACTAGTAAAAGAATCGCTGACTAGTTTGAAGTTTGAACTATCGAATAATGGTATAGACTATTTAATTGATGCTTGTTTAGGTGGTGGGTATAACTTATCTAATATACTTGCTGCCATCGCAGTTTGTAAGGAATTAGGAGTAAGCATAATTGATATAAAAAATGGGCTTTCTAATGTAGAAATACCAGGCAGAATGGAAGTATTTGATATGCCAAACAAAGACTCCAAGATTATAGTAGATTATGCCCACAACGAAATGAGTTACAATTCGTTATTTGAATCTATAAATAGAAATTATCCTAATTATAAGAGAATCTTTATGTTTGGATGTGCCGCAGATAGAGCTCTTAATAGAAGAAGAGAAGTAGCGAAGATTGCCATTAAAGAAGCTGATAGAGTGGTTATAACAAAATATGATAATGGTAAAGAAACTTTTGAGGAAATTTCAAAAGAAATCCTTAGAAATATAAGAGCAGAATGCGGGTTAGAAAACGCATTAATGGAAGAAGTTGATATCATAGAGGACAGGACCTCAGCAATAGAATTCTGTATAAATAATATTGAAGATGGCTGGATTTTGATAATGACAGGCTGTGAATCAGATAGTAAAACAGTAAAAGAGTACTTAAAAAGGTGTTATAAATCATAACACCTTATAAATTCTTTACTTTTTCAATTAAATCAAGCATATCCTGTGGAAGCGGTGCTTCAAGGTCTAAAGTTTCGCCGGTTACAGGATGTGTGAAAGTCAAGCTATATGCATGTAAGGCCTGTCTATCTATGTACTCGGAAGTAGGAACTTCATCGGCACCTTCAATTCTTCTAAAATCACCGTGAAGCTGTCTATATAAGAATGGGTCACCATTGTTATATAAGTGGTCCCCAGTGATAGGGTGACCAATAGAAGCTAGGTGAACTCTAATTTGATGAGTTCTGCCAGTTTCAAGTCTAAGTTCCACTAGAGTGTAGCCAGATTTATATCTTTCCCTTACTTTGTAGTGAGTTATGGAATCGTATCCGCCGTCTTCAACAGGCAATACCCATCTTTCAACTTCGTTAGGGTCAGGTCTACCGATAGGTTTATTGATAGTACCTTCGTCTTCTTCCATGATTCCATCAACGATGGCCATATATCTCTTCTTGATGTGGTCAACCTTCATCTGCTTAACGATATGGTCTTGAGTGAAGCCGTTTTTAGCAATTACTAGTAGGCCGGAAGTGTTCATATCTAGACGATTAGCGAATCTAATTTTATATGTCTGACCTTCGTCTATC
>JAFYPY010000138.1 GCA_017547345.1 Bacillota bacterium
ATCATTACTACCGATACTTGAAGAAACACTTGGTGAGTTTGATAATGTAAGAGTCATAAACGAAGACATCTTAAAACTTGACTTAAATGAAGTAATCTCCGAAGAAGGCCTTTCTAATGTAAAAATAATGGGGAATCTTCCTTACTATATAACTACTCCTATTATCATGAAAATCCTTGAAGACGGAGTAAATGCAGATAGCATAACCATAATGATGCAAAAGGAAGTAGCAGATAGAATAAAGGCTGCACCAGGAAGTAAAGTTTATGGAGCTCTTTCTGTAGCAGTACAGTACTACTGTACCGTAGACAAAGTGGCAAATGTGCCTAGAAGTATGTTTGTTCCTCAACCTAATGTTGACTCAATTGTTTTGAGACTGAACATACGAAAGGAAAAGCCAGTGGAACTTGCGAATGAAAAACTTTTCTTTGATTGTGTCAAAGCTGGTTTTGGACAAAGAAGAAAGACTCTTTTGAATTCGCTACAAAATATAAAAGGTGTAACAAAAGAAATAATCTTAGAAAGCTTGCAGGCAGCAGGTGTTGATGCGGGCAGAAGAGCGGAGACTCTTAACCTAGAAGAATTCGCGATGGTAGCAAACGAGGTGAACAAAAGATTATGAGAAAGCATAAAGAAATAAAGTTCGATGTATTTGGAAAAATCGATAAAAAAATGGAAGAAAAATACCATGAAGTTGAGAATATGTCCAACAAGGAGATAACCTCAAAGGCACTTCATACAAGTTTTGCTGAAGCTGCTATTTGGGCATTTTTCCTTAACCTAATAATAGAAACCTTAGGAAGATTTTCAACGACATCCATCTTAGGCGGTGTGCAGTTCATCTTCCAGGATCCGATAGTTTTCTTTTATAATACTATGATTATCTTTGCGACATTATGCGTAGCATCATTATTTAAAAGAAGAGTATTTGTATTTGTAATTGTTTCTATTTTCTGGTTAGTCATAGGTATCGTAAACGGCGTGATCTTGTTAAATAGAATGACTCCGTTCACAGTAAAGGACCTTAGTAACATTGAAGACGGCGCAACAATAATCACAAATTATCTGGAAATTTGGCAGATTGTGTTAGCTGGAATTGCCATAGTAATCGCGTTGGGACTATTGGTTTTACTTTTCATTAAAGGACCTAAAAAACATACTCGCGTAAAATGGAAGAGAAATTTAATAGCGGTTATTCTAGTTATTGTATCTACTTTTGGGGCAACGACAGTTATGATAAATACCAACAAAGTAGAAACTTTCTTCGGTAATCTTGCTTATGCATATAAGGACTATGGTGTTCCATATTGTTTCATCAATACATGGCTTAATACTGGAATAAGCAAACCTGATGGATATAACGAGGATATGATGCTCAATATCTTTAATCCGGAAGAACTTGGAGATGACAGAATGATGCTCCTTGAAGAAAAGGATGTGGACGAAAAATATCCAAACATCTTATTCCTTCAGCTTGAATCATTCATTGATCCTGCGACGATTAACACAATCGAAGTAGATGGCGATGCATGTCCTAATTTCAGAGAACTAGTTAACAACTATCCATCTGGCGAGCTTACAGTACCGGCTTGTGGTGCAGGTACAGCAAACGTTGAGTTTGAAGTAATGACAGGGCTAAGCGTTAAATTCTTTGGCCCAGGTGAATATCCATACAAATCAGTTCTTACAGAAAATACTACAGAAACGCTAGGCTTTGACTTAAAGAGTCTGGGTTATTCTACACATGCAATTCATAATCACAGAGGTGTTTTCTATAACAGAAATACAGTTTTTGCCAATATGGGAATGGATACATTTACAAGTATCGAATATATGAGTAATGTAGAAAAGACTCCAAAGAATTGGGCAAAGGATGATTTATTGGTTGAATGTATGACAGATGCCCTTGACTCAACAGAATCAAGAGACATGATATATACAATCTCTGTGCAGGGACATGGTCAGTACCCTGGAGAAGAAACTCTTCAAAATCCTAAGCTTAAAGTTACAAAGGCACCGGATGAGGAGTTAAAGTGGAAGTTCGAATATTATGTAAATCAAATTTATGAAATGGACAAGTTCATCAAAAGGCTGACAGATACGCTTGAAAAGTATGATGAGCCTGTAGTTCTTGTAATGTATGGTGACCATATTCCTGCCATAGATCTTGCAGAAGAAAACCTAGATAACAGAAATCTTTACGGTACAGAATACGTTATCTGGAATAACTTCGGAATGCAAGGGGATGACGAGGATATGTACACATATCAGCTTGCATCTCATGTTATGGATATGCTTGATATGCAGGTAGGAACAGTATTCACATACCAGCAGAACCATAAAAATAGTGAAACTTATTTAGCAGACCTTAAAGCTATTGGATACGATATGCTTTACGGAAAGTATTATATGTACGGAGGCACAAATCCTTTTGAACCTACAGATATGAAAATGGGTGTCAAAGACATAAAGATTGATGAGGTCGTACAAATTGGAGACAGATACTACATCAAGGGTAAGAATTTCAATGAATACAGTAAAGTTACTTTAGACGGAAAAACACTAAAAACAATATATCTTGGAAGTAACATTTTAGGTCTTCAGGAAGATGTGGATCCAGAAGATGTTAAGGACATGAAAGTGAGCCAGGTTGAAAAGAAGACAAACGAAATCATGAGCACTACAGAATAAGTGTACAAGGGAGGGCTTTATGAAGAACATATATACAGAAAGACTTCTTCTAACCCCGTGGCAGGCAACAAAAGAGGATGCAGAAGGCTTATATGAATATGCCAAGCATCCCGAAGTTGGTCCTAATGCGGGCTGGTCTCCACACAAAAGTGTGGAAGAGTCAATGGAGATTTTGACCGAATTGTTTGTACCAAGCACAGCTTGGGCAATAAGAGAAAAAGAAACGGGCAAAATCATAGGACACATAAGCCTAGATGACGATAAGAGAAGAGAAGATGTTAACAGCAAGGAAATGGGATATAATCTTGCATATGATTGCTGGGGGAAGGGATATATGACAGAGGCTGCAAAGGCTGTAATGGATTATGGCTTTGAAGAATTTGGTCTTGTAGTAATGTCAATTTGTACAGGCCCTGATAATAAACGCTCTCAAAGAATAATTGAAAAGTGCGGATTTAAGTTTGAAGGAGTGCAACGTAGAGGGTATCACATCTTAGACGGAACTGATAGAGACAACCTTGTGTATTCCATACTGAGAGAAGAGTGGGAAGACTCAAAGAAGTAACATATTTGTTATTTGTTGCATAAAATATAGAGGACGAAATGTCCTCTATTTTTTTATGCAGGTGAAGCGAAATGATATATCTTGATAATGGAGCCACATCCTTTCCAAAACCAAAAGGCCTAATTGTTACCATGGATGAGTGTATAAGAA
Source organism: Bacillota bacterium (assembly GCA_017547345.1). Next base: position 3,407 of record JAFYPY010000138.1, read on the forward strand.
AATATTGCGGAAATCCGGGCCGTTCAGGACATTATATGTCCATGAAAACAGGGGAAGAGGTATACAAAGCGAGGAAGAAAATCGCAAAAGTATTCAATATAGAAACCCCAGAACGTCTTGTATTTACTAAGAATACGACAGAAGCTATAAACTTGGGACTTTTCGGATTATTAGAGAACGGAGACCATGTAATAACTACAGTTATGGAACACAACTCTGTCCTTAGGCCCCTAAAAAGAATGGAGGACAAGAATATAGAACATACAATTGTGAAAGCAGATCATAAGGGGAAAGTTAGCATTGAGGACATAAGGAGAGAAATTCGCAAGAACACGAAACTGATTGTAATGACTGCGGCCTCAAATGTGACAGGAACAAAGATGCCATTGGAAGAAGTGGGAACTTTGGCGAGGCAAAAGAAATTAATATTTATGGTGGATAGCGCTCAAGGGGCGGGAAGTATGGATCTCGATGTAGAAAAACTTAAAATAGATATGCTAGCATTTCCTGGACATAAAGGTTTGCTTGGGCCTTTGGGTACGGGAGCTTTGTATGTTAGAGAAGGAATAGAGATTAGTCCTTTTATTTCAGGAGGAACAGGGACCATGTCTAAAGACAGAAGGCAGCCTATGGATTTTCCTGAAGGATTTGAGGCAGGGACAATAAACGCTCCAGGGATAATAGGCCTTGGATATACAGCAGAATATGTTCATAAGATAGGCCCTAGGGTGATAGGACAATACGAAGAGGATTTAATAAAAAATTTGGAAGATGAGCTTGGAAACATGCATTTTATTGAAATGTATGGGCCTGCACCAGAAGAAAAGGTAGGAATCTCTCTTATAAATATAAAAGAAAAGGGAGCGGAAGAGGTTACAGAAGAACTTTCACGAAATTTTGGCATTGCCGTGAGAGGAGGATTTCATTGCGCAGGGCTTGCACACAAAACCATAGGCACTTGGAAACAAGGAGCTATAAGAGTCAGCGTTGGTCCGTTTAATACGGTGAGTGATATGAAGGCTTTAGTTGATGCATTATGGAAAATGGGAAAAAGCTAGCTTTTTCCCATTAAATAAGTTACCAATATCCGA
>JAFYPY010000139.1 GCA_017547345.1 Bacillota bacterium
ATCTAATTGTTTTAGATATATATTTCTTACATATAGCTGGCAAGCGAAAGCGTTACAAGCGTTCCAGCAGATATGTCTAGGGTCGTTTTCACAGAAAGGTTTAGGCATAAGCTCGTCGCGAAAAGCACAATCCACGGCTTCTTCAATAAGGTCGCAAAACATATCGTATGCTTCAGAAGTGTCTTCAACGAAGTTTAATGCAAGAGTAATCAGCTTGCTGACCTCATCAATAGTGAAAACAGTTTTCAAAATAGCAATTATAAATATAGATGCTACAGATATTTTGTTGTATTTTTTGTTTACCGGAGCTGGAATGAATTTTAGCTTCACATAATTGTTAACCATTGTTTTAGTCATAATCTTCTTTCCGTCGACGGTTAGGTAGTCACCAAACCATTCGTCTAGAAGAATCAAAATTTGATCTAAATATAATGGTATATCCGGAAGGTCATTCCAACGAGGTACTCTAAAATTGTTTAAGTTATTCATATCTTATTTCCTCACTCAAGAAACCATAACACAATATATAGTTCTTGTCAACCTTGACGAGTGGTACAAAAATGAGTATAATGGTTACTGCAACTATAATATATAGTTTTCAAAACTAAATGATTTTGCATATAAAACTACATAAAGATAAATATGAAAGAGAAAGAGGAAAAACACATGAACAAGCAAATTAAAATTGGACAGCTTAAGCCTTTCAAAGAGGCACCATTACATAAGAACTTTAGAGAAATGTTAAATTATTCTGCTGATAAGTATAAGGATGTTACAGCATTCATTCTTAAACACCAAGGTGGCAGAGACCAAGTGAGCTACGAATATGTTACCTATGAAGCTTTTAGAAATCAGGTTGCAGCAGTCGGAACTGCTATGTTAGAAAAGGGACTAAAGGGGAAGACTATCGCAGTAGTAGGTAACAACTCTTACCATTGGCTAGTTGCATACTTTGCAACTTTAGGTGGTATTGGGACATGCGTGCCGCTAGATAAGGGGCTTCCTTTTGAGGAGTTAGCATCATCATTGGAAAGAAGTTACTCTGATGTGCTAGTTTTCGACAAGGCCCATAAGGAATTAGTTGATAAGCTAAAAGAAAGAGGAACTTGTGTCAAAGAGTTTATCTGTATGGATGAACTTGAGGGATATACATCTATTAAGGATTTAACAGAAGAAGGTATGCATGCCTTTGAAAGTGGATTCGAAGAATATATGCAGCTTCCTATTGATGAGCATGCAATTACAATCCTTTTATTTACATCAGGCACAACTTCTATGGCAAAAGCCGTAATGTTATCTCAGTACAATATTTTAGTAAATATACAGTCAATCCTTGCAGTAGAAGATATTCATGTCGGTGATGTTAATATGGCATTTCTTCCATATCATCATACTTTCGGTTCCACTGGACAGTTCTGTATGATTGCTGCCGGTGTAACAACAGCTTACTGCGACGGTCTGAAATACCTACAGAAAAATCTTGTAGAATACAAGGTATCTGTATTTTTCTGCGTACCACTTTTAATCGAGTCCATCTATAAGAAGGTTATGCAGAATGTCAAAAAGCAGGGTAAGGAGAAGACTGTTGAATTTGGTATGAAGCTTTCCAAGTTCTTATTAAGATTTGGAATTGATATTAGAAGAAAACTTTTCAAAGAAGTTCTGGACCAGCTTGGAGGAAATATCAGATTTATAATCAGTGGCGCTGCTGCAATTGACCCAGAAGCACTTGCAGGGTTCAACTCTTTTGGAATAACTACAGTACAGGGCTTTGGTATGACAGAAGCGGCTCCTGTAATTTGTGCTGAAAACAAAAATGAAATGAGTAATGGTTCAATTGGTAAGTCTTTACCTGGCGTAGAGGTAAGAATTGATAATCCAAATGAAGAGGGAGTTGGCGAACTAATTGCTAGAGGACCTAACGTGATGGCTGGTTACTTTGAGAATGAGGAAGAAACAGATAAAACTATCGTGGACGGATGGCTTCGTACTGGAGACCTTGCTTACGAAAAGAACGGTTTCGCATTTATCTGTGGACGTAAGAAAAACGTCATTGTTCTAAAAAACGGCAAAAATGTATACCCTGAAGAAATTGAAGTACTAATCTCAAATCTCGAATATGTGGATGAATGTATGGTTTATGGATATTCTAGAAAAGAAGAAGATCCGTTAGACCTTTCAATCGGTGCAAAAATTGTTTACAAACCTGAGATAATGAAGGATAATTATAATATCGAGGATTTATTAGAAATAGAGAAACTTATTAAACTGGATATCGACAAGATAAATGCAACTATGCCTACATATAAGCAGATTAACAAGCTTCTTGTAACAGATGAGCCTATGATTAAGACGACTACAGGCAAAGTTAAGCGTTTTGAAGAATCTAAGAATTTATAAGATTTTTTCTATCCATTGACGAGTTCTTGATAATGATTTATAATAGTTTCGAAAACTAGATAAATTTGCCATAAATGGCATATAAGGAGAAAAAATGAGCTATATTCAGATTCCACAATTGAAGCCTCTATATCCTTCACATTATCACAAGGACTTTAGAGAATTATTGAACTTTGTTGCAAAAGAATACAACCAAATGACTGCTTTCATTCTTAAACATAAGAATAAAGGTGAGGTTTCTTATGAAAATATTTCATTTAGAGCATTCCGTGACGATGCTTTTGCTATCGGAACAGCTATGCTTAAGAAGGGATGGCACGGTAAGAGAATTGCAGTCGTAGGCCCTAACAGCTACAACTGGATGGCAACTTTCTTTGCTACGCTTGGTGGCGTTGGAACTACAGTTCCACTAGACAGAGGTCTTCCATACGAAGAATTAGAATCATCCTTAGCAAGAAGCTATGCTGATGTTCTAGTTTTTGATGAAACTACTCACAAAGAAATGGTTGAAAAACTAAAGGCTGAAGGCAAGACTTTAGTTAAAGAATACATCAGTATGAAGGACCTTGAGGGTTATGAAAACCTTAATGATCTAAGAGAGCAGGGTAAGAAGGCTTTAGAAGAAGGATTTGAAGATTATAAAACAGTTCCAATTGATGAAAATGCTATTACAATTCTTTTATTTACATCAGGAACGACTTCCATGTCAAAGGCTGTAATGCTTTCACAGCAGAACATCCTTTCCAATGTTAAGGCTATGGAAGCTACAGAAAAGTTTATCCCAGGCGATATCAATATGGCGTTCTTACCATATCATCATACTTTCGGTTCCGTAGGTCAGACTTTAATGCTTGCATGTGGTATAGCAACTGCATACTGCGACGGTCTTAAGTACTTACAGAAGAACTTAGTAGAATACAAGGTATCCGTATTCTTCTGCGTACCTCTATTAATTGAATCTATCTACAAGAAGGTTATGCAGACAGTAAAGAAGCAGGGTAAGGAAAAGACTCTAGCTACTGGTATCAAGATTTCTCAGTTCTTACTTAAGTTTGGCATTGATATTAGACGTAAACTATTCAAAGAAATCCTTGAGCAGCTTGGCGGAAACCTAAGATTTGTAATCAGTGGTGCAGCGGCTATCGA
>JAFYPY010000140.1 GCA_017547345.1 Bacillota bacterium
AATACACCTTGAATTTTCAATAAAAGTTTTTCTTTCTTTATGGACTCATGTGTAACCCTTCGGCACAACAAAGCAGTTTCTTGGAAGTCCTTTTCAATATCGTCGATACACCCAACTCCCGACAGATACGCTGCACATTCAAAATGATGGTATAAGCTTCTATAGTCCAAATTAATCGTACCTACAACAGCCTTCTCGTCATCACTCACAAAAACCTTGGCGTGTACAAATCCCGGTGCATATTCATATATATTTACACCAGATTCAAGGAGCGCCTTATAGTGAGTTTTCGCTAAAGCATATGGATTCCTTTTATCAGGGATTCCTGGTAAGATTATCGATACTTCTACGCCTCTTTCTGCCGCAAACTTAATAGCAGTCTCCATTTCCTCATCGAGAATCAAATAAGGTGTCATTATATGCACATATTTATGTGATCTGTTTAATATGTCCATATATACTCTTTCGCCGAGTTTGTCATCATCTAAAGGACAATCTCCATAAGGAATTACAAAGCCTTCTGTTTCTTCAGCTTTTGTATCGAAAGATAAATATTTTTTGTACTCATCAAAATCTTCGTTTTTGCTGTCGATACTCCACATTTGTAGAAACATCAATGTAAAGCTTTTTACCGCCTCGCCTTTTAGCATTATCGCTGTGTCTTTCCAATGCCCAAAACGTGAAGTTTCGTTTATATACTCGTCAGCAAGATTTATTCCTCCCGTAAACGCCGTATGTCCGTCTATCACTAGCACCTTGCGGTGGTCTCTATAATTATAATGGGTTGATACGAATGGTTTTGCCGGAGCAAAAACCTTGCTTTTGATTCCAAGTTTAGCAAGCCTTTGCGTATAGTCAGTTGGGAGTGTTGTATATTCACAAGTTCCGTCATACATGACACGTACTTCAACACCTTCGTCCACCTTTTGAGATAAAATTTTAAGAACTTGCCCCCACATTATGCCTTCGTCCAGAATAAAATACTCAAGAAAAATAAAGTGTTTTGCTTCTTTAAGCTGCTTGAGCAATTCTTCAAACTTCGCTTCGCCCGAAGGCAAATACTTCACAGATGTGTTATCATATACAGGATAGCATCCACTGCGATTAATATAGCGAGCAAGAGAAACAGTCTCAGGCCTATTTTCTTTAAGTCTCTCAACTACTTCTTCATCTTGAGAAATAAAGGCATCGGTTTCTTTAATCACATGCTCCATCCTCTTTTTTAAGGCTCTGTGTCCAATGTCACTCTTTGTATACCATAGAAACGCTGCACCAAGAAGAGGAAATAGCATTATCAATATAAGCCATGTGATTTTAGCCGATGGATTCATCTTTGCATTTATCAAGTAAAGCACCATCCCCACTGTAAATACCGCCATCAAACCGGCATATTCAGGATAGAAGTCATTTAGCCATACGACCATCGAAATCATAATGAAGATTTCAATCCAAATAAGGATTGTCACTATGCCGATACGGCTGAACAAAAGCCTTAGAAGGCCCCTTTTACCTTTTTTTAATAATCTAATCCCTCTGTTATTTTTTTCCATAACATTCCCCTAAAATTTATTATCTGCTAATGGAAAATCCCTTTCCTTTTACCTGACTGATTCTTGTGACAATCATGAAGCATTCAGGGTCTATTTCGTGAACTACTCTTTCTAATTTAGGCAATTCTCTGTTGGAAATAACGCTTAAAACAATCTGCTTTTTCTCGCGCATATATCCACTCTCCCCATCTAAAAGAGTCGCACCTCTATCCACAATGTTTAGAATTGCATCACAAATTTCGTCCGTTTTTTCGCTAATAATCTTTACCTCTGTTTTAGTTGTTCCAAGCATTAGTACTGCATCCAGCACTCTTGCAAAGAGGAATACCATAACAAGACCATATAATACGTTCTCTACAGGTCTATACAAAAGCTGGCTTCCTAATATAAAAAAGTCCATAGTATTCATGGTAACTGAAACCGGCAGATGGAAATACTTTCTAACCACAATAGGCGGTATATCAAGTCCACCCGTAGATGCGCCTGCTCTAATAAGAATTCCAAGCCCCATTCCAAGAAAAACTGCAGCAAATAGGATGCACAAAATTTTATCATCTGTAAGTCTATAGCCACCGATGAGCTGTTCTAAGATCTCTAAAAAGGCTGGATAAAGGAACGAACTAGCCAAAGTAGTGACAACAAATTTTTTGCCTAGTGCAAAATATCCAAGCACAAGCATCGCCATATTTATAATAAATACAACATAAGACATAGGAATATTCAGATAGTATTCTACCGTCATCGCAAGACCTGTAGTACTGCTTGCAGCAATTCCCGCAGGTTCAAGGAATAGCTTAATCCCCACTGCACATATGAAGTTTCCTAGGATTACGGCTAAAATATTTGTAATCCATGAGTTTTTTCTTTGTGTTTTCATATTTATCTAACCATACCTTACTTAAATACGCCCTTAGCTTCTAGTTCTTCATAACTTAGGCCAAGTTTTCCAACAATTTCTGCGGTATGATATCCGGCCGGATACCCCGCATATTCATATTGGCAAGGACACTCACTCATTTTTATTGCTGTTGCAAGCTGTTTTACACTCTTTTCAGGAGATAATGGCATTTTTACATCCACTACCATCTGGCGTTCTTTAATATGCTCATCTGAAAGCAAAGCTTCCTTTAGACTTAAAACAGGTTCAACGCAAGCATCGAATTCAGAAAACCTTTTTATCCATTGTTCCTGAGTCTTTGTTTTGAATATTCCTTTTATTTCTCCCTTAATTGATTCTATTTCTTCGGGCCAAACCGTTTTTTCAATCAAATCTTCTCTTTCGATAGCCATACAGAATCTTTGCCAAAATTGTGGTTCCAAGGAACCGACGCTCATATATTTTTTATCTTTAGTCTGATAAAAATCATACATGCAACCTCCGTTAAGCCTTTCGGCTTCTACCCTTGGTTCTTCTCCTGACACCAGGAAACTAGCTCCATCGATGCTATTGAAAGGTACGCAGCCATCCATCATCGAGATATCTATGTACTGCCCTTTTCCAGTATTTTTCCTGTAATTGACTGCAGCTAAAATTCCCACGACTGAATTAAGAGATCCTGCAGCAATGTCTGCCACTTGGAAATTCATTAGAGATGGACCAGTTTCTTTTCGTCCTGCGTGAGAAATCATGCCACTTCTAGCCATATAATTTATGTCATGCCCTGCTGCATTTCTAAGTGGGCCCGTCTGACCATAGCCTGTAAGCGAACAGTATATAAGTCTCGGATTAACCTTTTTTAGTTCGTCATACCCTAAGCCCAACTTATCCATTACACCGGGTCTAAATTGCTCAATTATAATATCGTATTCTTTTACCAGCTGTCTAACTACGTCTTTGCCCGCCTCTGTCTTGAGGTTTAGGAACATACTCTTCTTGTTTCTTCCAAGCCAAGCTTGACATGCTGATGTGTTTGTGCCTTCAATGAACGGTGGATAATCCGTTACAATATCAGGTTTACTTGCCGAGCTAATTTTCAAAACTTCTGCCCCCATATCTGCAAGCATCAATGTGGCATATGGTCCCGGCAATAAAGTGGTAAAATCCAGTATTTTCAAGTCGCTCAATGCGCCCATAGTGTTCTCCTCATATGCTTCTAATATAAAAAGCAAAATATAAATTATAAAAAACAACCCCTCGGAGGAGTCTCCAAGGGGAAATTTTTATTGTTTTGTCAATAAGTTCTTGCCTTGAAGCTTAAACTTATTAGCCTAACTGCTTAGCTACTTCTTCAGCAAAGTTTTCTTCTTTCTTTTCGATACCTTCGCCTACTTCGAAACGAACTACCTTAGAGATAGAAAGTTCCTTGCTTACAGAACCTAAGTACTGAGCAACAGTCTGCTTACCGTCTTCTGCTCTAACATAAGTCTGGTCTAATAGACAGATATCCTTTAGCTGCTTGGAAACTCTACCGTCAACAAGTCCAGTAAAGATCTTGTTTTCGGAGATTGTAGCCTTGTCAGCAACAGCAAGACCAGCAAGCTTAGCCTTTGCATCTTCGGATAAGAAGTTAGGTAAGTAGTTGAAGTTGAAGCCCTTGTCAGCTCTCTTTTCAGCTAAGATTTCAACGTCTTCAGCTGCCCAAACACCTTCAACAGCCTTGTCTAATAAAGCGTTTAGAATTGGCTTAGGTAAGGAGAATGGATCGTTTAATGCGCTTTCAAGAGTGATATCGTGCATCTTAGCTAGTTCTTCTGCAGAGATGTCGTTTCTGCTTACGAACTGAGGGTTCATTGCTGCAATCTGCATAGCAACGTTTGTTAAAGCTTCCTTAACAGCGTCTGTAGCTTCGCCTGTACCAGCAACGATAGCACCGATTCTACCACCACCGTGAACGTAAGAAGTAACAACATCGCCTGTTACCTTTTCAATTCTTCTGATGGATAGGTTTTCACCGATTCTAGCAATCTTAGCAGTTAAAGCTTCTTCAACTGTAACGCCTTCAAATGCCATAGCCTTGAATGCTTCGATATCGTTGGATTCAGCTGTTAATGCAAGCTTTGCAAGATTTTCTACGAATTCTACGAATTCTTCGTTCTTGGAAACGAAGTCTGTTTCTGAGTTAACTTCAACGATAGCAACAGTCTTGTTATCTTCAGCGAAAGCAATCTTAACTAGACCTTCAGCAGCTACTCTACCTGCCTTCTTTGCAGCCTTAGCAAGACCCTTTTCTCTTAAGTAGTCAACTGCAGCTTCCATGTTACCGTCTGTTTCAACAAGAGCCTTCTTGCAGTCCATCATGCCTGCGCCAGTCATTTCTCTTAATTCTTTTACCATTTGTGCAGTTACTGCCATTTTAGTGTCCTCCTGATTATTCTTTAGAATAAATTATTACTAATTATTCAGCGTCTACTGTTTCTTCTACTACAGCTTCAGCTTCTGCTTCTGCAAAGCTTTCGCCCTGGTTAGCTTCGATAACAGCGTCTGCCATTCTGCCAGCGATTAACTTAACTGCTCTGATAGCATCATCGTTAGCAGGGATTACGTAATCAACGTCATCAGGGTCACAGTTAGTATCAACGATACCGATTACTGGGATACCTAAAATTCTTGCTTCCTTGATTGCAAGTCTTTCCTTCTTAGGGTCAACAACAAAGATTGCTGCAGGCATTCCTGGCATATCCTTGATACCGCCTAAGTACTTTTCTAACTTTTCCATTTCGCCTCTAAGCTTGATTACTTCCTTCTTAGCAAGCTTTTCGAAAGTTCCGTCTTCTTCCATAGTGTGGATTTCAGCTAATCTCTTGATTCTCTGGGAGATTGTCTTGTGGTTAGTAAGCATACCACCTAACCATCTTTCGCTTACATAGTACTGTCCACATCTGTTAGCTTCGTCCATGATAGCCTGCTGAGCCTGCTTCTTTGTACCTACGAAAAGGATAGGTCTGCCAGTTTCAGCAACTGTTCTCATGAATTCGTAAGCTTCTTCAATCTTCTTTACAGTCTTCTGAAGGTCGATAATGTAGATACCGTTTCTTTCTGTAAAGATGTAAGGAGCCATCTTAGGGTTCCATCTTCTTGTCTGGTGACCAAAGTGTACACCAGCTTCTAGTAACTGTTTCATTGAAATTACTGCCATTTTTAATTCCTCCTGGTTTCTTTCTTCCACTGAGCCATGAGCAAACACCGCTTGCGAAAAGCCCTCTACGGGGGCCTTCTTAAAGCACCCTTATTTCAGGGAATCGCGGCAACCATAGCCGGTCTCAGTGTGATTTATAATAACTAATTTCGTGGTTGCCACCTTATGGGCGATATACCACCCAAATACTATACACTAAAAGTATTGGAATTGCAAGGCTTTTTTATAATAAATTCCTGATATATGCAGTATATTTTTGTTTGGTTTTGATGTAGCTTTCTCTCGCTAATTGTAGCCTTGTCCCATCTACAAATGTAATGATTTGATTCTCAACTCTCACTATCTTGTCTAGGTTTATTACTAGCTTCTTCAGAGCATGAAAAAATCGTTCATCTAAAACCTTCTCTAAATTCTCTATCCTCTCATAATATATGTAAGTCTCATCCGGCGTTATTATCGCCAGCTTTCTCTGTCTCTGTTCAAAATATAATACTTCATCTAAACTTATTATCCTACTATATCCTCTTGTTACTATAGGTATATAGGTAGCCATCTTATCCTCCTTGTCACTTGTCTCCCTAAGTCGTCATCATTGCCTAAAACGGCTTTTTTCGTTTTTATTAGTATAACATCGTCAAAAGGAGATTTTTTTAACTATCCTTCGACATTGTTTTCAACTTTCGACAGTATTCGTTTTTGACACAGTTTTCGGTTCAGCTGTAAAATAATGTAAGGAGGTGAAGTGTATGAATTATCACACGAAAGTTCTTTTGGAACGTATTATTTTTTTAGAAGAATCACAATTGGAGAAAGAGGAACATGAATTAAAAGGTTCTCCAGATGGAACGCTCGTAGTGCGATCGCGCAAGAAACGTCTATATTATTATCATCGTAATAAAAATTCAGAAAAAGGAATCACGCGAGACAAAAGTCTAATCTATAGCTTGGCACGCAAAACCTTTTTATCCACCAGCATATCCATTCGCAAAAAAATCTTGTTCTATTAAAAA
>JAFYPY010000141.1 GCA_017547345.1 Bacillota bacterium
AATGTCAAAACGCTCTATTCGCGATAAATTACTATGTTATCTAACAATAGAATATGGTCGAAAAAAAGATGAACATTTTACAATTCCTTTTAATCGCCAGCAGTTGGCAGACTATCTTTGTGTGGAAAGAAGCGCCCTTTCTGCTGAAATGAGCAGAATGAAAAAAGAAAAAATAATAGACTACAAAAAAAATGAGTTTTGGCTATTATAAAAGATATAGTTTTAGTATATAATGATTGTGTTTTGCACCAGTAGCTCAGTGGATAGAGTAGCATACTCCGAATATGTTGGTCGGGGGTTCGATTCCCTTTTGGTGCACCAATAAAAAAGAGATGGATTTTTTCCATCTCTTTTTTTGTGTAATGTAAGTGGGAATCGAAGCAAAACTTTTTCGTGAACATTTGTTTACTTTTTGTTCGCACTATGATATAATGTGTTTGAAATTTAAGGAAGGTGACTATTATGGCAGCATTAAAAGATCGCGAACAGAAGATTCTTAACTATATGAAGGAAGAAATCAAGACTAAAGGCTATCCTCCAACAGTGAGAGAGATTTGTAGTGCTCTTAACATCAAATCCACTTCTACTGCCCACAAGGATATTGAAAATCTAGTTAAGCAAGGATATTTAGTTAAAGACCCTTCCAAACCTCGTGCCCTAATGGTAGTAGACCCTAAGGGTTCTACTGATAATTCCAAACCTAGCACAAACATTAACGTTCAAGAACGAGAGGACATTATCGACATTCCTGTAATAGGCAGAGTCGCAGCAGGTACACCTATTCTAGCCGAACAGAATATTGAAGACACATTCCCTATTCCAGCTCGCTATGCAGCAACTGGAACAAACTATATGCTTCGTGTTCGTGGCGAGAGTATGATTGATGTGGGCATTATGGATGGCGACTTAATCCTTGTTCAACAAGCAGACGATGCACGTAACGGTGAAATTGTTGTAGCTATGATTGATGGTTTCGAAAGCGAAGCAACAGTCAAGACTTTCTACAAAGAGAATGACTACATTAGACTTCAACCTGAAAACCCTAATATGAGCCCTATTATTGTTAAAGATGTCAAAATCTTGGGTAAAGTTAAAGGGGTATTCAGATACTTCAACTAGTTTATAGCCCGCTTTTTAAGCGGGTTTTTTGTTGTCTTTTTTGCGGGGCTATGATATGATAATTGGCGGTCAGCAGTTGGCTGACCATATGAAAAGTGCTGACCCTTCAGCAATTGATAAATAAGGAGAAATATAGATGAGTTTATTAATAGTAGAAAAAGTAACCCACGGTTTTGGCGCAAGACAGATTCTAGAAGATGCATCCTTTAGACTCCTCAAAGGTGAGCACATCGGTCTTGTCGGTGCCAATGGTGAGGGTAAATCTACATTCTTAAATATTATTACAGGCAAAATTATGCCAGATGCAGGTAACATCACTTGGTCAAGACATGTTACTGTTGGCTACCTAGATCAGCACACAGTTTTGAAAAAGGGAATGACAATTAGAGAAGTTCTTCGTACTGCCTTCGACCACGACTATCAGCTTGAAGCCGAAATGCTTAAATTATATGAAGACATGGCAACTGCAGATGATGACAAAATGAACGACATGATGGAAGAAGCCGGTGAAATTCAGGCCATCTTAGAAACAAGTGGTTTCTATCAGCTTGATTCAAAGATTGAGGAAGTGGCAAATGGCCTTGGGCTTGGCGATATCGGTCTGGATAGAGACGTAGCTGACCTTTCCGGAGGGCAGAGAACTAAAGTTTTACTTGTAAAACTTCTTCTCGAAAACCCATCAATTCTAATCTTAGACGAGCCTACTAACTATCTTGACCATAATCATATTGTTTGGCTTCAGAGATACCTACAAGAATACGAAAACGCATTTATCCTTGTTTCCCACGATGTAGAATTCTTAAATTCAGTTGTAAACGTTATCTACAACTTAGACGGCGGAAACTTAACTAGATACACTGGTGACTACGAAAACTTCAGACGTATGTATGAAATCCAAAAAGAACAGGAGCTTCGTGCTTACGAAAGACAGCAGGCCGAAATCGAAAAGCTTGAAGACTTCATTGCAAGAAACAAAGCCAGAGTTGCGACTCGTGGTATGGCCCACTCTCGTCAGCGTCAGCTGGACAAGATGGAAATTTTAGAAAGACCAACCGAGAAGATTAAACCTGAGTTTAACTTCCTAATGGCAAGAACACCAAGCAGATTCTTAGTAGAAGCAAAAGACTTAGTAATCGGTTACGACTCACCTCTTACAAAGCCAGTATCTTTTGCTCTTGAAAGGGGTGAAAAGGTTGCCATCGTAGGTACAAACGGCCTTGGTAAGTCTACATTACTCAAAACAATCCTTGGCAAACTTCCACCAATCAGCGGAGAAGTACAGCTTGGTGACTACTTATTCCCAGGTTACTTCGAACAGGAAGCAGACAGAGATTCTCAAGTTACCGCCCTTGACACATTCTGGGCACAGTTCCCTTCTATGGAAAATAGAGAAGTTAGACTCTGTCTTGCAAAGTGTGGCTTAACTAACGAACACATCACAAGCCAGATGAGAGTTTTATCCGGTGGCGAAAATGCTAAAGTTCGTCTTGCAATTGTTATGAATAGAGAACACAACTGGTTAATCCTAGACGAACCTACTAACCACCTTGATGTAGATGCTAAAGAAGAATTAAAGAGAGCCCTTAAGGAATACCCAGGCTCTGTACTATTAGTATCCCACGACCCTACCTTCTACGAAGACTGGGTAACTAGAATCCTAAACGTAGAGGACTGGACAACAAAGATTGTTTAATTACAATTTTCAAAAATTTCATACCAAAAAAGAGCAAGGCTTCAGTTTGAAAACTGAAGCCTTTTATAATTTGTCTTTTTTCGAAAAGGACGATTATTTTTCTTCTTCTCTCTTCTTGTTTGCAACAACGAAAGTTGCTCCTGCTGCTACCATTAGTACTGCCATTGGTAATACGCTATTTGTATCTCCAGTTGCTGGAGCTTCTGTCTTAGCTTCTTCCTTTGGTGCTTCTGGCTTTGCTTCAGGCTTTTCTACATCTCCACCAGGAGTTGTTGGTGTCTTGTCTTCG
>JAFYPY010000142.1 GCA_017547345.1 Bacillota bacterium
AGATACTTTCGCGGGTGCTGTGATTGCCGTATCTCATGATAGACATTTTATTGATAGAATCGCTAAGCATACTTTCGTATACGAAGGAAATGGCAAGATTGGCCACTACATGGGCGGCTACACTGACTGGGCTGAGACGAAGGCTGCACTCGAAGAAGAGTGCGCAAAACAAGCTGCACCTAAGAGCGAATCTTCTGGCGACACGCGTGGCGAAAAGCAAAAGAAACTAAAATTCACTTTCAAAGAGCAGAAGGAATTCGAAACAATTGACGATGATATCGCTTCACTTGAAGCAGCAATCGAAGAAGTCGATGCTGGAATCAATAAGTGTGGTAGCGACTTCGGCAAACTACAAAAGCTTACTCTAAAGCGCGAAGAACTTGAATCTGCTTTAGAAGAAAAAATGGAACGCTGGGTTTACTTAAACGACCTTGCGGAACAGATAGAAGCACAGAAGAAATAAAAGAAGACAGATAGTACTTCATGTCCTATCTGTCTTTTTAGTTTAGAAATCTTGTGCTTGATATTGAATAGTCACTATGTAAACAACTTTTCCAATCTCATCAATCCTATATATTACTATATAATTATCTATGATTAATTGCCTATATCCCATATTGGCAAACCTTCCCTCTTCTCGTTCTTGATGAGAAAAAGGAAACCTTTTCAACCTTAAAATAGAATTTTTAATTCTTTCTACTTGTCCCCTCGCATTTTGTGGAGATAATTTGTCAAAAGCGATATATGCAAAAATGTTATCTAAGTCTCTGATCGCTTTTGGATTAATTTCTACTCTGTAATTATCCAAAATATTTCTTCTCCAATCCTTCGAATACAATTTCAGCATCTACTGCTTTTTCACCGTTAGCTATTTCTTGCTCAGATTCAAATATCGCCTGATCAATTCTATTGATTTTTGCAAATTTGTCATAAAGCTCACTGCTCATTATAACTAAATCACTATATCCATTTTTAGTTATAAAAATCGGTTCTTGTACTCGATGTGCCATTTCGGATATTTCACTTGTATTTCTTAAATCCTTAATAGGCATTATAAGTGGCATAGTCATCAACTCCTTTCTATATCATAATTATAACATAATTATGTACACTTTCAAGTCATTTATACTTATCATCTTGCCTTCCAAACGCCCTTCATATAGAACCCTAGTGATAGTGCTGTTCCGATGAACCAGCCAACCGGCCATGATAGCCATATGCCTGTTTCACCAAAGGTCATTGAGAATAAGTATGCTAATACGACTCTCAAAATAAGATCACTAAAAGTTGCGATCATAAATGGGCCTACCGCACCGGCGCCCCTTAGGACACCATCTGTTACTAGCTTCATAACGATCATCATATAGAACGGAGCCACAATCTTTAGGAATTTTATTCCTGTTGCCATGGCAAGAGGGCTACCTTCTTTAATGAAAAGTTTGATTAAAAGTTCGCCTTCGAAGAAGCATACTATAAATAACACCACACTTATGGCAAAGCCTATCTTCAAGTCGGCTTTATGCCCTTCTTTAACTCTCTGATTATTTCCTGCCCCGATGTTTTGTGCTGTATAGGTCGACATGGCATTGCCCAGAGTACTGAAGCAAGTAATGCAGAAAGTATTAATCTTTATGGCTGCTGAGTATCCTGCAACTACAGATGTTCCAAAGCTGTTTACTAGATTCTGCACGAAAAGATTTCCTACAGATACGAAACTCTGCTGCAAGATGCTCGGAATTGCGATTCCCGCAATTCTCTTTAGCATGTTCATGGAAAATTTGACGTATTTTACATCGAATTCTTTTATCTTCATTCTCTTTCTCATTGTTGCCAAAGCTAGCACGCATGCTATTCCTTGGCAAATGAATGTAGCCCAAGCAACACCTGCCACATCCCAGTGCATGATCGCAACAAAGACATAGTCCAAGGCGATATTTCCTAGAGATGAACCAATTAGAAAATACAGCGGAGTCTTGGAATCCCCAAGGGCTGTAAACACCCCGTTGGAAACGTTATATAAAAACATGAATACAAAGCCGCCAATATAAATTCTCAAATACACATTGGAACCATCGAAAATATCCTTCGGCGTATTTATAATATTTAGCATTAGGGAGCTTGCAACTAGTCCCACAATAGTCAATATAACTGATAAGCCCATAGATGCTATAAGCGTAGTGGATACTGCAGTCTTCATCTGGCGATATTTTTTGGCACCAAAAAGCTGAGAAATAACGACGGAACACCCTACATTACTCCCCATAGCAATAGCCATAAATATCATGGTTATCGGATAAGACGCACCAACGGCAGCAAGCGCACTTTCGCCATGGGCAGAAAAATTCCCAACTATAATACTATCGGCTATGTTATAAAATTGCTGAAACATCACACTTATGAACAGCGGCAGCGTAAAACGCCAAAGAATCTTTGACGGCTGGCCTACTGTTAAATCTTTTACCATCTATTATCTCCTATATAACTTAATACGCTTATTAACCTCTTCTATTTTAGCCTTACAAACCCTCAAAGTCAAAGGATTCCCCTGGCTAAAACTTGACTTTTTCGCCTTCTCTTGATAACATTCTTAAGGATTGTTTTTTAATATTACAGGAGAAAAAACTATGAATTATACAAGTATTTTTGACGTAATAGGACCTAACATGATTGGTCCTTCAAGCTCACATACTGCAGGGGCTTGCGCCATCTCACTTATGGCAAGACGTCTATTTAATGAAGAAATTACACGAGTAGATTTTACTCTATACGGATCCTTCGCAAAAACATATCAGGGACACGGTACTGACAAGGCACTTCTTGGCGGTATCCTTGGTTTCTCACCTGACGATGTTAGAATTCGTGACGCTTTCGCTATTGCTAAGGAAAGAGGAGTAGAATTCAATTTTATCGAAGACCACAGCCACGACCATGGTCATCATCCGAACACTGCAGATATCCTTATGTACAATGGCAAAGGACGTACTCAGTTTATCCGTGGTGAATCCATCGGAGGAGGTCGTATGAAGATCGTTAAAATCAATAACATCGACGTTGATTTTACTGGTGAATACTCCACTCTAATCGTTAAGCAGTTCGACAGACCAGGTGTTGTTGCACACATCACTAAGTGTCTAAGCGAAAAGAATGTAAACATCGCGTTTATGCGTCTTTACCGTGAAGCTAAGGG
>JAFYPY010000143.1 GCA_017547345.1 Bacillota bacterium
CTGCAACTGTTGCTGCTACGAAAAAGGCTTCAACATCACCAAGTCCAGATGCAGCTTTTGCTGCAATTAAAACGATGATACCGAAGATTTCCATTGGGTTGATACCTGACTGACCTACACACTGTGCTGACATAGAAGTTGTAAGCCAAGTTCCTAAAATAGTAATGACAGAGGCAACAATACCCATGTCTGTCACAACTGTAAATACAAATGCGATGATGACCATTACAATCGGTGCCCATCTCATACTTATGAAATTGTCACCAAGTTCGTCTTTGGAGAACATGGAACCAAAGATATCTTTTGCCTTAGGGATAATACCTTTAACAAGGATACCAACTCCAGTTCCTACCATCATACCAATACCTAAGGAGGACTTGATATTAGCAGCAGTTACTGAGTCCCAAAGACCCATTTCTACACCACCAATAAGAATACCAAAGTCTCCAATAATAGCACCAAGTACCCAAACACCAATAACAACAGGTCCAATGATATAACCTATTGAGATCAACATTGGTGATAGCCATACACCGGCCATTGAACCGTATGCCATTGCCTTTTGACTTAAGATTGTAGAAGTAATCTTCATCTTCCAGTCTCTTAAGTAAGTGAATATACCTGCTGCAATCATAGAAACAAATAGTAAACCTACTTTCTTTGAGCCTTTGTCACTTACTTCAAGTGTTGCAGCCGCAGCCTGTCCCATAGCGTACGGAAGTTCTTTTGTTACGATAAAAT
The DNA here is from genome assembly GCA_017547345.1 of Bacillota bacterium. The sequence continues at coordinate 742 of JAFYPY010000143.1, forward strand.
ATTTTCTAAATAAAGCAGTGAAAATTAAACCTAAGATTACACCACCCATAGTTACGACAATTAAGTCAGCTAAGCTTACATCTGCGTTAGGATTTAAAATCCAGATTCCTGGAATTGTGAATGCAAGGCCACCAGCAACCATAGCACCAGCAGACATAGCAGTTTGAGTAACATTAATTTCTTGAATATTAGTATTGCCGAATAGTTTTAGTACAAACATTGACATAAGTACTACGAACATAATAGGCCATGGAAGTGAACTTAATTTTAATGCAATAAACATTGAGCTCATTGTTAAAATGATACTTCCTAACGCGCCTATAACTAATCCTCTAATAGTTAACTCTTTATTAAACATTTTATTACCCTTCAAATATTAGGACTTCTTTAAGCCTAACCAATACATAGTAGCTACGAAGAAGCCACCACCAATAATATTACCAATAGTTGCAGGAACTAAGTTATTAATAGCCATTCCTGCCCAAGTCAAGTTAGATAATGCTTCTGCAGTTACTCCAGATAGTTCAACAAATGCTGGGTTTGCAGCTGCGAAGATACCTGCTGGAATAGCGTACATATTCGCAATACAGTGCTCAAAACCACAAGTTACGAACATCCAAATTGGGAAGAAGATAGCAAAAATCTTACCAATAGTGGAATCAGCACCTGTTGCCATCCATACAGCTAAGGATACTAACCAGTTACACATGATACCAGAAAGTAAACAGTTAACAAATGTCATATTTACCTTACCTACTGCAACCTTAACTGTAATTGCACCAAACATGTCTGCACCGGATGCAAATAGACCAATTTTCCAAATCATCCAAGTAATGAAAATACTTCCAATAAAGTTAGCTATGTAAACAATTACCCAGTTTCTAAGCATCTTAGATACTGTAGTCTTCTTTTCAAGTACAGCAAGTGTGATTAAGCTGTTACCAGTGAAAAGTTCTGCGCCAGCTAATACTACAACTACTAGACCAGCTGCGAAGATTGTACCTGATAAAATTTTGCCTAGACCAAATGTTGTTGGTACTGCAACAAGATTAAATGTACCCATAGCTGCTGCCGCACCAGCGAATGCGATGTATGCGCCCGCAAGGATACCCAAAACTAAAAGCTTTTTGAAAGATGAGTCAGCTTTTGCAACTCCTGCATTAACCGTTGCTTCTAAAATTTCAATCGGTTTTAAGTGATTCATTTTACTAATACCTTACCTTTTCTCATTAATAATTTTTGTTATAATTAACCTGCAATATTATACAGTAAATCCATTGGAATTTCCACCCTTTTGTTAAAAAAATGTCTATTTTTAGGCAATAAAAAAACTAGCATGTATTGTGCTAGTTAATATGATCCGGGGTACCGTCGAAGAGATAATTGACGCCCTATCGAATGATAGGTGGGTACTCTGTTCCTAGCCTCTGTCTTCCCCTGACTATGGGGGCCTGACATAACACTTTGGAAACTCAAATTCCCAATGCAAAAGTGTAGGTTCAATTATGATTCCTCAACGAATATCCCAGAAATCATTTCGTCTTTGTATATGTATATGTAATTATACCCCTATTGATATGAAAAACAACAGTTGAAATAAGTTTTTTATGTGGTATAATTTTCCTGTAGTGTTTTTCTTTTTTGAAAAGCACTTTTTTTATTGTTCAAATATAATATTTGACAGAAAAACGTAGTAAGGTTCTGTAAAATTGCTTCTTTTTTCTATCATGCCAGCGACTTTAACTTTTATTTCTATAGTTTCTTCACCTTTTAAGGTCTTTACATTAACTTTGCAAGTTCCAATGCATAAGAAACGGTCATTATAATCTTGATACTTATCTTTTACATAATCATCAGCAAAAACAGTATTGCAAATCTTAGTGAATTCTATGTCTTCGCAGGAAAGTTCTATTTCATTATCCACAAATACATTGTCTATATTGTCGCTAAAATAACCATCAATTGTAGTTTCTGTATTTGGTGCGAGATCTCCAAAAATGCTTTCAAATACATATGAATTATATAAATTACTATTGTATCTTGCTTTAACATCTTTATATGAAAAATTTAAAAATTCTAATATGCCCTTCTCAACAATATCCATAAACCTTATATCAGAAGATTCGACTAAAGATTGTTCTTGAAAAACATCATATTCATTTTTGTTTATCTGTGACAGTTTATACGTTGTACGATCAGGCTGATCATTGTAAAGATAAATATTAAAATAAGATGCTTCAGAATTATCCATTATATCGAGAACCTGTTTATTTTCTATGTCCGCATAATGAAATGAATTGTTGTAAATAGGTATCTCTTCTAACAACATAGTTTCGACTTCCACATCTTCAATCTTAAGTTCTTCAAGATTATTTATATTGTATAAATAAAAGCCCACTCCGCCTATTACGGCTAAGATAATAAATGTTGTCATAAACTTATCAAATATATTTTTCATACTGCACCTCTTATACCGTACCATATCTTATGAAAATTTTATCACTGTTACATATTTAAGTAAACAAAAATCCCCTTGTACAAAACAAGGGGATAATTTTTAAATTAAGCATATAGATCGATTGCGCAGTTAGTGTAAACTTTCTGAACGTCGTCATTATCTTCAAGAACGTCAATCATCTTAGCTAACTTCTTGATATCTTCTGGGCTAGTTGGAGTAGCTTCCATGGAAGGAACCATGTCGATATCGGACTCAACTAGTTCATAACCAGCATCAACTAAAGCAGTGTGAACGTCCATGTGAACAGCAGGATCAGTTACGATTTCAAAGCTGTCTTCGTTAACGATCATGTCATCAGCACCTGCTTCTAAAGCAGCTTCAAGTAAAGCATCTTCGTCGATGGAGTCTTCCTTTTCGATAAGGATGATACCCTTTCTTGAGAACATGTATGCTACACATCCAGGTGTACCTAAGTTACCACCGTATTTATCAAATGCAGCTCTAACGGATGCAGTAGTTCTGTTGTTGTTATCTGTTAATGCTTCAACGATTACAGCAACACCTGCTACACCGTAACCTTCAAACTTAAGTTCAACGTAAGTTTCACCAGCAAGTTCTCCAGTACCTTTCTTGATAGCTCTTGTAATATTATCATTTGGCATTGAAATAGCTTTTGCCTTTTCAATTGCAAGTCTTAATGATGAGTTGTA
>JAFYPY010000144.1 GCA_017547345.1 Bacillota bacterium
CCGAATTCGATGTGGCCAACATAGTTGTCAAAGTTTTCTGTTTTGAAACCCATGCTTTCGCCTAGCTTTAATGCTGCGTCTAATGCTTCTGCAACACCTTCGCCGAACGGCATGCCAGGTTTTTCCTCTCCTTCAACTGAATTAATTCTGCATAATGCAGCAATATCTTCAATCATTGGCTTCATTGAGGATTTAACTGAATTTTTAAAGTCCATTCTTAAACCTTCCTTTTTTATAGTTTTACACAGACTCATCTATTGTATATAATTTCACAAAGAAAATCAAGTAAAACTTTACTTAAAATGCTTGAAATTGTTGATTTTTGGGGACTTGGCGCTCTATTTTATGTGCTAGATTCTTTTGAATCAAAAAAGCGGAGTAAATTACTCCGCTTTAGTTAACGATGTGCTTGCCTTTAATGTGATTTCAAGGCCTGTTTTTAGTGATTCTTTGTCCACCCATTCCTGGCGAGTATGAGTTTTTTCGTGTATGTCCGTACCTATACAGATAGCCGGAATGCCTAAAGATACCGGAATATTGCAATCTGTGGAACCACTTGTAAGCTTCACCTTTTTACCTAAAATTTCTTCAATTAATGGTACTACTTTTGACTTTAAGTCATCCATCTTTAAAATGTCTATATCTGCACATGGTCTTTCACCAACCATCTTAACAGCTACCCCTGCAGTTTGAGCTGCCTTGTCAAAAATTCTATTAAATTCTCGACTCATGAACTCTAGACAATCCTTATCGTCTGAACGATATTCGCAGAGCATCTTTGCCGACTGCGCAATGGTATTTACCGATGTACCTCCTTCTATCACACCAACATTGTATGTAGTTTTGGTACCTTCCTTCTGAGGAACTTCAATCTTATATATGGCGTTTATTATATTACTCAATACCGCTATGGCATTTGTATTACCAAACTTGTTATACGAATGTCCTCCTTCGGTAGTTACGATTACTTCATACCTATGAGAACCTACCGCTCTATCTATGACTATATCCAAAACGCTATCCAAAGTAATGAATTCTTTTATTTTTCCTTGGAAATCTTCAAAAAGTTTGCGAACACCTTTAAGATTTCCCAGACCTTCTTCGCAAGAGTTAAGTACAAACATTAGCCCATCTTTAGGCACCTTACCGTTGTCCATATAATATTTTGCTGCCATCAACAATATCACAACGCTAGCAGTATCGTCCGCTGCTCCCGGACAGAATATTTTTTCTCCATCATCGTGATATGGCATTGGCTCTATATCTGGAAAAACAGTGTCCGTATGTGCCGCAAATACAGTGATTTCATTGCTACCTTCGCAATTTATAGGGAAAATTACATTTAATGCATCGTCAATATATACGCCCTCGGCACCATGGTTTTCAAGCCACTTCTTGCAGTACTCTGCCCTCTCATGCTCGTAATGTGATGGCGCTGGAATCAAGCAAAGTTCCTTGAGCGTTTTATACAAAAGTTCTGCATTATTATCTATATAATCTCTAATTATTTTATTCAAAATCCACACCTCACTTCGACTCTCAATGTAATCCAATAATACAAAAATGTCAATAAACCCAAGTATAAATTCCCACAAAGCACAAATAATACTATCACGATTTGAATTTAAAGGAGTATCTATACATTATGAAAGCAACTGGTATTGTACGCAGAATTGACGACCTTGGAAGAGTCGTTGTACCTAAAGAAATAAGAAGAGTTTTGAGAATTCGAGAAGGCGACCCTCTGGAAATTTTTACAAATAATACGGGAGAAGTTATTTTAAAAAAATATTCTCCGATCAACGATTTGAGCGAAGTTGCAAATGAATATGCAGAAACTGTATCAAAGATATTAGGTGGAACAATTATAGTTTCTGATACAGATCAAATCATCGCAGCTTCAGGAATAGGTAGAAAGGAGTTTAACGATAAAAAGGTCGATTCCGAATTAGATAAAATAATTCAAAGTAAGAATCGATATACTGCTGACTCTAAAATTGTTGTTCCTATTCTTTCTCATGGGGACCCCATCGGTTCTATTACTATCCTTCCAAAAGAAAACCATCTTCTAGGTGATGTGGAATTGAAGATTGCAGAAGTTGGAGCCTCTTTTTTGGCAAAACAACTTGAAAACTAATTAAAAGCAGATAGTATATCTCTCAAGCAAGTCCTCGGACCAAGGCCCTGCTGTAAAAGCTCATGGAGATATCTATCTGCTTCTTTGTTTGATCCTTTATTATTTTTGTCTTATTGTTAGTTTGATGTCTTCTTATTCTCCGCAAGCACCTCTAATAGTTCCAGCGTTTCTTCTAAATTCTTCTTTTCGTTTATTGTAAGTCTAACGAACGGTTTTTGACCACCGTGAATGAATAGCTTCGGTCCAAACTTTTCTGTCGCATTAAGGAGTGCAAATCCACTTAGTGGATTCTTGGCATCAAAGTATAACATAACCTTGTTACCATCCTGCTTAATGTCTTTGATTGCAAGGACTTCAGCTAGATATCTGATGTGTGAAATCTTAATTAGGTTCATAGTAGAACGAGGAACATCGCCGAAACGGTCTAGAAGTTCGTCTACGATTTCATCTTCGTCATCTCTAGTATGAATTGCTGCAATACGCTTATACATTTGAAGTTTTGTAACTTCGTCGGTAATATAACTTGCAGGAATATAAGCAGATGCTTTTAGTTCAACTGTTGATTCCTCTCTGTCATCGCTTACAATTTCGCCTTGAAGTGCCCTTACTGCATCATCAACCATTTTACAATAAAGTTCATAACCAATGTTGACCATATGACCGCTTTGCTCTGTTCCAAGCATATTACCTGCGCCTCTAATCTCAAGGTCACGCATTGCAACTTTGAATCCCGAACCGAACTCTGTGAACTCTCTAATTGCCTTTAATCGCTTTTCTGCGACCTCATTTAAGACTTTATCCTTCTGATACATCATGTATGCATACGCCTGCCTGTTAGCACGGCCCACACGTCCTCTAAGCTGATAAAGCTGAGAAAGTCCATATCTATCGGAATCTAAAATAACCATAGTATTAGCATTAGGAACATCTATGCCGGACTCTATAATTGTCGTGGCAATAAGTACGTTGTTTTCCCCGCTTATAAAGCTCATCATGGCATCTTCCAAAGAATGTTCATTCATCTGTCCATGAGCCACAACGATTTTTGCATCAGGAACCAAGTCCTGAATCCTATCCGCGATTTGATTGATTCCTCTAACGCGGTTAAAGACGATATATACCTGGCCGCCTCTACCGATTTCTCTTTCGACTAGGTCGCGAAGAGTTCTATCGTCCTGCTCCATAACATATGTCTGTACAGGCAATCTTTCTTCCGGCGGTTCTTCTATTAGTGACATATCCTTGATTCCAGTTAGTGACATGTTCAGCGTTCTCGGAATTGGCGTTGCAGAAAGTGTCAGAACATCTACATTCTTCTTCATCTGCTTAATCTTCTCTTTGTGTTCAACGCCAA
>JAFYPY010000145.1 GCA_017547345.1 Bacillota bacterium
AGTGGCTGACCATTTGATTATCGGCGATGGACGATATACGAGTATGAGAGCTATTGGAAAAATATATTAATAAAACGAGGTAAATTATAATGTTTAACTTTCTTAAATTATTTGGCGGACTAAGTTCAAAAGATATGGGTATCGACCTAGGAACAGCGAATACTTTGATTTATGTCAAAGATGATGGGATTATTTTGAATGAACCATCTGTAATTGCTGTTGATTCTGACCTAAACAAGATTTTAGCAGTTGGTCATGCTGCTAAGGATATGATTGGTAAAGCACCAAAGAATATCAATGTTGTAAGACCACTTCAGGACGGTGTAATTTCAGATTTCGATAAGACTGCAGATATGCTTAAGACTTTTATCGAAATAGCGATGGCGCAGAGAAAGATGAGAAATTACCGTGTGGCTGTTGGCGTACCTACAGGAGTAACTGAAGTTGAGAAGAGAGCCGTTGAAGAAGTTGTGAGATCAATGGGTGCTACTGAGGTTTATATTTTAGAAGAACCTATGGCGGCTGCAATCGGTGCAGGTCTTTCTGTAGATGGAACAACTGGCTGCATGATTGCTGATATCGGTGGAGGCACAACAGACGTTGCTATTATCGCACTTGGTGGCGTAGTTGCAAGCACATCAATTAGACATGCTGGTGATAAGTTTAATGAAGCAATCATACAATACATGAGAAAGAGACACGCTCTTCTTATTGGGGACAAGACAGCTGAAGATTTGAAAATTAATTTGGGCTGTGCATGTATGGACGAAGACGAATTTGGAAATGAAATTATTAAGACAATGAATGCAAGAGGCCGTGATATCATTTCCGGACTTCCAAAGACACTTGAAATAACTAATAAGGATATCATGCTTGCTCTTCAGGAATCTATGGGTATGGTTGTAGATGCAATCAAGACCACAATCGAAAAGGCTCCTCCTGAAATTGCAGCCGATATTGCAGAAAACGGAATGATGCTATCAGGTGGTGGTGCCAACATCTATAATCTAGACACCCTTATCACAAAAAAGACAGGCATGGGCGTAGAAGTAGCAGAAAACTCCTTTGAGGCTGTTGCACTTGGTACAGGAAAAGGCCTTGAAGATATTGAAAAGTTAAAGATTTATACAAGAAAATCCAAGAGAAGAGGAACTGAAGTATAAATATGAGATGGATTAGAAAACACAAGTTGATAGCGAGTCTATTATCTTTGCTTTTGGTGCTTGTAATTATATTTGTTGCGTCTATGACTTCGGGAACAGGTGGCAATTCACTGTCCGATGTTATAAACGAAAGCAACAATGGAATTTCAGGCTTCTTTGCAAATATATCTTCTAACATCAAAGATGGTGCGTCTAGTATTCTTTCTAGCAAGAGCCTAAAGGCACAGATCGATTTGTTGGAAGAAGAGAAGGGGCAGCTTGAAAGAGAACTTCAAGAGGCAAAGTTAGAAGCGGCTCAACTTGCTCAGTTGCAAGAACTTGCAAAACAGTTAAACTACGATTACACAAAACAAAAATTCAATGTTGTATCTGCGGATGTTATTCTAGAGGACATGTCAAGTTGGACAAAGGCTTTTTCCATAGACAGAGGGACTGAAGCAGGAATTGAAGTTGGAGATGTTGTAATAAATGGGGTTGGTTTGGTAGGCAAGATTTCAGAAGCTGGAGAAGGATGGGCGAAGGTTAAGCCTGTCATTGCCGAAAAAAGTAATGTCAGCTTTATGCTTGCAAGAAGCAACGAACAGTTAGGCGTTGCTTCAGGTGGAGTAGACGGATCTTATACAGGATATATGTTTAAGGAAGATTCCACTGTGGCAGAAAGTGATATCCTTATTACATCAGGAATGGGTGTATATCCAGCAGGCATCGAAATAGGAAATGTAACTTCCGTTTCTTATAACAAAGATAAATTAATAAAAGAAGTAACAATTGAACCTGCAGTTGATTTTGCAAGCCTAAGGAAGGTATCGGTGATAATATGAGATATTTAAAAGCCGGAGCAGCCTTCCTGGTTGCGTTTTTGATGCAGACCTCTGTTCTCAATATTGTGAGCATAGGTGGTAGCACACCTAATTTACTTTTGTGCTTAGTTGTTATGGTATCTTTTTTATATGAAAAAGAGTTATATGGTCTTTTTTATGGTGCGTTATTTGGCATAATTTATGATGTGTGTTACAGCTATGTAGTAGGACCTACGGCAATAGCTCTTGTTTTAGTAGCTATTGCAGTTATTTTATTAAGGTATTATGCCAATGTTGAAAATAGTGTCAGCATGCTTGTAGTTTCCTTAATCGCATTCATTATTTATTATATTTTGAATTGGGGACTGCATCTTGTGGCAGGCAATCCGATGGGACTTGTATATGTTCTTATTTCATCCATTGGAACAATAATATATTCACTAATTGTAAACTTTGTAATCTACAAAGCGTTAATCAAGAATGTAATAAAACACCACAAAGATAGGTATTTTATATGAACAAAAATTTACTTAATTCCAGATTTTATCAAATATTGTCACTTGTAACTATCCTTGTGCTTATTCTAGGCATAAGGCTTTTTGTGCTGACAGTAGTTGAGCATAATAGATGGGATGAAGTTGCAGAAGGTCAAAATAC
>JAFYPY010000146.1 GCA_017547345.1 Bacillota bacterium
GCTGATTCTATTTTATCGCAGTAAACAAGTTTATGGTTTCCTACAACTACCTTTTGGTCTTTAACCATAGCAATGACGCCTTTTCCTGCAATTTCTTTAACATTGCTAATTTGCGATTCATCAATTTCTTTTCCGTATTCTCTTACCAATGACTGAGAAATAGGATGAGTTGAATAGCTTTCTGCCATGGTTGCAAGTTCTAAAATTGTATCTCTATCATAGCCTTCTGCTGGGCAGATTTGTTCAACACTAAACTTACCTTCTGTCAGAGTTCCAGTCTTGTCCATAACCACATATTTGACGCCTGACATAGCCTCTAAGTAGTTACTTCCCTTCACTAGCACTCCTATTCTAGATGCTCCACCTATGCCTCCAAAGAAACTTAGAGGAACAGAGATTACTAGCGCACAGGGGCAAGATACTACTAAAAAGTTGAGCGCTCTATATATCCAGTCACTCCAAGTAGCACCATCAATGACAAGTGGTGGAACAATTGCTAAGATTGCCGCCGCAGCTACAACTATCGGCGTATAAACAACTGCAAATCTAGTAATGAAGTTCTCTGTCTTAGCCTTTTTGATGATAGCGTTTTCTACCATATCTAAGATCTTATTAACCGTAGACTCTCCAAAACGTTTAGTTACTTCTACAGTTAAAAGACCATTAATGTTGACACATCCACTTAGGATTTCGTCCCCTACCTCTACATCTCTCGGCATGGATTCGCCAGTAAGAGCTGCCGTGTCTAATGAAGAAGTTCCTTCAATTACTACTCCGTCTAATGGTACCTTTTCTCCTGGCTTGATTACTATAATATTGCCGGGTTTTACCTTTGATGGTCTTACCTGAACAATGCCTTCATCAGTCTTTAAGTTCGCGCTATCCGGTCTAATATTCATTAGCTGCGTAATTGACTTTCTAGACTTGCCTACGGCGTAGTTTTCGAATGCTTCGCCAATCTGGTAGAAAAGCATAACGGCTACAGCCTCATGATATTCACCTACGAAGAATGCTCCCATGGATGCAACTGACATGAGGAAGTTTTCATCTAGCATTTGTCCATTGATGATGCCGCGCACTGCCTTCCAAAGTACTTTGTAACCTACAACTATATATGCCAAGGCAAATACTGCTAGATTTAATAGCGCCGGTTCTTTAGGCATTAATATCCCAACGATAAACAGTATCGCTCCAAGTATTATTCTATTGTTGCGTGTGTTTAGTTTCTTTATCATCTATTTTAATATTCTTCTATTTCTACATCTGGTTCAATCTTCTTAACAATCTTCATTGCTTCTTCGATGATTGCATCCATCTTCTCGTCTTCACCTTCTACTACTAGCTTTGTAGTAAGGAAGCTTACTGAAGCATTAGTTACTCCATCGATTGCAGCGATTCCTCTTTCAATTTTAGCCGCACAGTTAGCACAGCAAAGTCCGTCTAAAAGATATGTCTTTTTCATAATAAAATCTCCTCTTGGAATTTAATAACTAAGTTTATAATAGACGCCTCAAAAACAAAATAATTGAGCGTACGTTCAACTATTTTCATTATAGTTGAATACACGCTCAATTGTCAACGCATTTTAATATTTTCTTTTTATAATCGCATGTGATACCCAAAACAGCGCAAGTACTAAACACACTGAAAAAGATGAATATAGTGAAAGCTGGTCTAGATTCATCACCTTAAATACAATACATGCCACAGCGGAAATAAGTACAAATAAATATCCGCTCCATGCCCATGCCTTGTTACGAATAAATTGGAGTCTCTCGTCTGATACCTCAATTTCAAGTTTTTCTCTATATTCTTCATTCTTATTTAGTCTGTGAATTTTTAGCAAATTGATTAGCCCTACAACCAGTAGTGCAGATCCCATACCACTCCAGAATGAATCTAATTTTTCTAATACTGAAAATCCTATCAAGATACAACCAATAATCACATATACAATATTAAAAGATAGTTTAATTTTCTGTCTCATCAATCTCTCCTCCTATTTCAAAACTTTACTTTAGATCATCTTCTTCAACCAAAAATACTTCTTCGATTGTCGTATCAAAGTATTTTGCAATTTTGAAAGCCAGTATGATTGATGGATTGTATCGTCCATTTTCTAACGAACTAATTGTCTGTCTTGATACGCCCATGCTCTTTGCAAAATCTTCTTGCTTGATACCGCGTTCTTTTCTGATTTCTTCGATTCTATTCTTCACAATTATCTCCTGTTTGATGATGTTATTATCTAACGTCTTCGTAAAGTTTGCTTTACATTTATAAGGATAATATATCATCTGCAGAAGTTTATGTCAAGTTAACTTTACATTCTATAGGTCAATCTTTTGAAATCTCAAGCAAGATTTTCTGCATGAAATTATTGTTGTTGCTACATATATAAAAATTGCCACAATTAAACTAATAACTTGCTTTCCAAGGAAGCTAAAATCTAGAACATTCGTCCAGCCCAGTCCAGGCATATAGTGAAGGGCCTCTGCAACTGCTATTATTATAAAATTTACTACAATAAAGAATATAAACGGCTTTCCAATGTAGTATGCTGTTTTAAAGAAACCACCGAGAAAAATGGCATTAAAACATGCAAAAATCAGCAACACAAATGCTAAATAAACAAAGTTTGCAGGCATAAGTACATTAGTCTCATACACAAAAGCATTAGTTAACTTGATCATCCTTACCAACGTGCAGATAACACAAAGAAAGAACGCAGCCATCTGTAAAACTACCACTGCAAGGTATTTCCCTCTCACAACTTCACTTTTGCTTACAGGAAGCAATACGGAATAAAGTATATCATTGGAATCTCTATTAAGCTGGTATCCTTGGAAGATTCCTAAACACACAAAGAAAGCTCCACATAGAATAGGATACCCTGGGATAAATGTCATGAATGCAAACCCTATA
>JAFYPY010000147.1 GCA_017547345.1 Bacillota bacterium
CCCTGCTCCAATGTAACCACCGACCATATTGCATGCCGCAGCTGCCAATCCAAGCGGTAGCAAAACCTGCCCATTTATCAAAAATATTGCAAGAGCCGTAATGTTAGTAGTAAGATTAATAACTTTTGCTTGTGCGTTTGAGGTTTTTATATCCAGTTTTGCAAAAATCGTAAATGCTATAATAAGGAAAGTTCCCGTTCCAGGCCCATAAAATCCGTCATAAATTCCTACTACAAATGCCGCTGCCATGGCAGTTAAATACGTACGCTTGTCCAAGTTAACGCTATCATTTCCTTTGTCATTGAAAAGCCTTTTGTTAAGGACTAACAGTGCCGAGACAGGTAGCACGACAAGCAACACGTATTTCATAACAACGACCGGCACTATTAAAACTATGTTGGCGCCAATACTCGACCCGATGATAGCACATATAACCGCAGGTACTGCAAGTTTTAGATTAACAAGCCCAGCTTTTATAAATCTCAAAGTAGCAAGAGCAGTTCCAAAGGCAGCTCCCATCTTGTTTGTCGCAACAGCCATATGAGGAGGAAGCCCTGCTATCATATACGCTGGAAGCGATATAAGCCCACCGCCACCGCCAATTGCATCTATTAGCCCCGCCAAGAAAACTAGCGGACATACTATTAAAAATATTTCTATCGATAACTCCATTTTCTATTCCTTCATAGATTTTTATTTGCCCTGTTGTTTGCACCAAATTTTCATTATTAAATCCGTAGGCAAGAACTTCACCCCAAGTACCTGCATCCTAACAGGAAAACCAAGTATTGACACTTTTTTGTTTTTTGCCAAATCTTTCATTGCCTTGTCGATAACTTCCTTTGAAGTGTAAATTCTATCATAATACTTTATAGTATCATCATGGACAGCATGCTCGAAAAATTCAGTTTGAATCCATCCTGGTGCAACAGCCATAACATGAATTCCCTTTTGCTTCAATTCTACACCAAGAGCCCTTGAAAAATTCAGAACATATGCCTTTGATGAGCCATATACATTTATATATGGTACAGGCTGCCAAGATGAATTAGACGCCAAATTGATAATTTTGCTGCCTTTATTCATATAAGGAATAGTCATATGGCACATGGCAGTAAGCGCACAAGAGTTAAGTTTTATGCTATCTAGCTGCGTCTTTAAGTCCATTTCTACGAATGTTCCAAAAAGACCGAAACCTGCCCCATTCACTAGAACCTCTACTTCTGGCTTTTCTTTTTCCAATAGTTCTTTATATACATCGTAATTTGCTTCATCTAAGAGGTCTAATGCAAGCGGACGAACCTTGGCCTTGCAACTATCTTGAAGTTCAAGGAGCCTTTCTTCACGACGAGCAATTACCCATATCTCATCTAATTCAAAGTCTTTGTCTATTGCGTATACAAAATCTCTTCCCATCCCGCTAGATGCACCGGTGATTACTGCAATTTTCATATCTTCTCCTTATCCTCTATAACCGCTGATTCCACCTATATTATTAACATCAGAGTATCCCATTTGTTTAAGTTTTTTTGTTGCTGCACTGCTTCTTCCCCCGGAAAGGCAATACACAAATAGCGGTGTTTCTTTCTCCGGTGCCACCTCTTTGATTGATTCAATATTCTGAAGTGGTACGTTCTTGCTTCCCGGAATATTTTTTTCTGCATACTCGCTAGGCGTACGCACATCTATAAGCATTGCGCCTTCTGTTTTCTTGTATTCTTCGACGCCTTTATTTATATCAGGTCCTTTTAATAAGTCTAATAGTCCCATAGCTTTCTCCTTTGTCATATTTTTCATTTTTCTTGACCAAGGGATATTATACCACAAATGTCAAATCCAACGAAGCGTAGGTTGTCCTTAAAGTCTATTGCATATATAATTATTTTCAAAGGAGATTTTGATTATGAATACATATATTACGGGACCTACAATTAAAAACCTTCGTGAATCAAAGGGCATCACGCAATCCGATCTTGCGGAAAAAATCGGAGTTAGCAGTCAGGCTATTTCCAAATGGGAAACATCAAAAGGGCTCCCAGACATCACTCTAATAGAACCATTATCCAAAGCCCTCGGTGTCTCTGTTATGGAACTAATGTCTGGTGATACAGTTATCAATAGAAATGTTTCTTGCAACCTTCTTCGTTCAAAGTTTTATGTATGCCCTGTTTGTGGCAACATAATTCACTCTTCAGGAGAGGCTGTAATCAGCTGCTGTGGCATATCCTTGCCTCCTCTAGAAGCAGAAGAAGTAGACGAAAATCACGAAATTTGTATAGAAAAGGTTGAAGACGAGAACTTTGTTACGGTCAACCACCCCATGGAAAAAAGTCACTATATATCGTTTATTGCCTATGTAACAGGAGATCGAATGAATTTAGTCAAACTATATCCAGAAGGGAACGCTGAAACACGCTTCCAGCTTAGAGGTAGTGGCTTCATCTATATATACTGTAATAAGCACGGGTTGATGAAACAAAGAATCAATAGAAAGTAAAGAATAGAGAAGATTTTTAGACATAAAATACTACTAGGGGGTTCATTTATGAAAAGCTCAGTAGTATTTTTTCAATTTTTAGGATTTATATTTGTTTCAGTCTCTGGGGTTCTTCTTCATTTCGCCTTTGACTGGAGTGGTGGTAGTTTTCTAATAGCACCTTTTTCTGCAGTTAATGAATCCATATGGGAACACATGAAGCTAATATATATATCATTACTTGTCTATGCATTTTTTGAAAACAAAATTACAAAGAACAGACTAGAAAACTTTTGGTGTATAAAAGCGCTTGGAATCACACTTGGTATTTTTCTTATCTCCGCCTTTTACTACACATACACTTACGGACTTGGAATTACAGCTGATTGGGTGAACATTGCCACATATTTTGTGGTCGCTGCTATAGTTTTTATTATTGAAACCTTTCTGCTTATAAAATGTGACTGTTCTCCCTGCTCGCAAGTTCTACCACTTTTGCTTTTAGTTTTAATTTTAATTTCTTTCTCAATTTTTACATTCTTTCCTCCCGAGTTACCAATATTCAAGGACCCAGTTACAGGAACTTACGGATTTTTCGAAAAAGTATGATATACTATAAAAAAAGAAAAAAGGTACTTACAATGAATAAAATTCGAACTTTTAGTGGAATAATGTTTAATCCCCTTGACCCAAATCCAGAATTAATCAAAATTGAAGATATTGCTCACGCACTTTCTATGCTCTGTCGTGCTAACGGCCATTTCAAAAGCTTTTATTCTGTATGTCAACATAGTATAAACTGTATGCGAGAAGCTAAAGCAAGAGGATACTCCAAGCAAGTACAAATAGCTGTGCTCATTCATGATGCTAGTGAAGCTTATCTTTCAGATATCACTAGACCGGTAAAGCGAAGTCTTCCCAAATATTTAGAAGTAGAAAAAATCCTTCAAGATGAAATATACAAAAAATATTTAGAAGCACCTCTGAGCGCTGAAGATGCTTCAAAGGTTCTCGACATAGATAACGCAATTC
>JAFYPY010000148.1 GCA_017547345.1 Bacillota bacterium
GTTTTGGCAAGACCTCTTTATTATTTCGATATTGAATATTTGGAAATTCCGTGGCGTTCAGGAATATCTGCCGAGGCATGTAAGCTAAACTATGACACGTTGATTGACTACAATGTACTAGGTGGAGACGAGGAACTTGTTTTTCCTACACTAAAGATGTCTGAGACGGGCAGGATTCATTTTGAAGAGGTGAAAGAAATCTTCATTAACATGCAGCTTGTTTCAATCGTAGGCATTGTAGCGGTTGTTTGCTTTAGTGTATTTGTAAAGAAGCGCGGTGTATGTAAGGATATGTTACTTTGGATGAAGTATACTTTCCCGGTGACTATGGTAGTTGCGCTTGCAGTAGGCCTTGCTATGGCTATCGACTGGCAGTGGGCATTTACAACTATGCACGAGATTTTCTTTAACAACGATTATTGGATTTTCAACTCGTACACGGATCCAGTAATTAAAATATTGCCAGAGGAATTTTTCTTCCACTGTGGTATATTAATTGTAATCCTTACTATAGTTCAAATAGCTATATTAAGAGTAGTATATAGGAGGTTAACAAAATGAGTGATATTTCTTTCAAGAACATGTTTTTTAGATATTATGACAGAAAAATCTGTGATGGAAGCATAACTTTCTCACAGCTTGGTATCAGTAAGATGGACTTCACAAGACTTTGCACAGAAGACGATTTCGTTTTAGATCAGGAAACTTTAGAAAGAGTGTGTACTGTGATGAAGCTTACGGAAGAAGAAAAGGTGGCTTTCTACAGGGCAGCTACTAGAAGAAATGCAATAGAGGACGAGGAATAAATAAGATTAAAAAGAGACTAGATGTTGTTTATCTAGTCTCTTTTGTTTGTTATAGAATTTTTTTATACATTAAACAAGAAGTTCATTACGTCGCCGTCTTTTACAACGTAGTCCTTACCTTCGGAACGAACAAGGCCCTTTTCCTTAGCCGCTGCAAGGCTGCCACCACATTCCATTAACTTTTCATATGCGATAGTTTCAGCTCTGATGAAGCCTCTTTCGAAGTCGGAGTGAATCTTACCAGCTGCGCCTGGAGCCTTAGTTCCTCTCTTGATAGTCCACGCTCTACATTCCTGTTCACCAGCTGTTAAGTAGGAGATTAGGTTAAGTAGGTGGTAGGAAGCCTTGATTAGCTTGTCTAGACCGGATTCTTCAATACCTAATTCTTCTAAGAACATAGCTCTTTCGTCGTCTTCAAGTTCAGCAACTTCGGATTCGATTTCTGCAGAAATAACTACTACTTCAGCATCTTCCTTGGAAGCGATTTCTCTAACCTGCTGAACGTATTCGTTGTCGCCACCAGCAACTAAATCTTCGTCAGAAACGTTTGCTACATAGATGATTGGCTTATAGGATAGTAAATCTAAAGTCTTAACGAATGTAGCTTCATCTTCGTCTAATTCCATAGCTCTAGCGTTGTTGCCTTCGCCTAAGAATTCATATAATCTGTTAAGAAGGTCAAGTTCTGACTGCATGCTCTTGTCAGACTTAGCCATCTTTGTAGTCTTCTGAATTCTTCTTTCAAGAAGTTCCATGTCGGATAAAAGAAGCTCAGTGTTAATTGTGTCAATATCGGAACCAGGGTTGATCTGTCCGTCAACATGAACGATGTTTTGGTTTTCGAAACATCTTACTACGTGTACGATAGCTTCAACTTCTCTGATATGACCTAGAAACTTGTTTCCAAGACCTTCGCCTTTAGAAGCGCCTTTAACTAGACCTGCGATGTCACAGAATTCGATAGTTGTATAAACTGCTTTTCTTGATTTATAAATCTTTGATAAGTTGTCAATTCTTTCGTCAGGAACTGTAACTACGCCAACGTTTGGTTCGATTGTACAGAATGGGTAGTTAGCTGCTTCTGCACCAGCTTTTGTGATTGCGTTGAATAAAGTACTTTTGCCAACATTTGGTAAACCTACGATACCTAATTTCATTAATAATCTCCTTTGCTTTGTCTATTTGAATTTGAGTTTTTTTCTTTTTAATATGATATATAAAATTGCGCAAACAGCAATAATAACTAAGCTTATAACCTGAGCTTGACGGAGTGGTCCAATCATTAAACTGTCCGTTCTGAAGGATTCAACAAAGAATCTTTCGACTGAGTAGAGCATTCCGTACAGGCAAATTATCTGCCCGCTAAAGGCTCTCTTGTTGTATGAGAACCACATTAAGAAGCAGAATAACAAGAAACACCAAATGGATTCATATAGGAAAGTAGGGTGGTATCCTACACCGTTTATAATCTGCGCCCAAGGCAAATCTGTGGCGTATCCGTGAGCTTCTTCGTTAAAAAAGTTTCCCCAGCGACCGATTGACTGTGCTAGTGCAATTACGGGTGCAACCAGGTCAGCCACATCTAAGAAATGCTCCTTGTAATATTTGCATAAAAAATACCCTATTATAAAGCACAGAATCAAGCCACCATGAATGGCAAGTCCGCCGCTTCTTACATCGAGGATTTTGCCTATGTCACCAGCATAACTTTGCCAGTTAAAAATAACATAGTATGATCTGGCGCCAATCAATGCTCCTGGTATTATCCAAATTGTCAAAGTTAGGATGAATTCCGGATCAATGCCAAGCATTGGAGCCCTGTGATATGAAATCATTATGGCCAAAATAAAGCCGGTTCCAATGAGTACACCGTACCACATAACGTCGATTCCAAGTATACTTATTGCTACAGGATTAGGTGCTACCATATACATCCTCCCTTCTAATAAAATATGCCATAATATTATACAAAAAAAACTACCAATTGTCATCAAAGTTTGGTACTATTTTTTTATGAAATACGAGAAAATTATTAAAGGAAAGTTTATAGAAAGGCCTAATCGATTTGTGGCCCTTGTCGAAGTTTGTGGAAAACAAGAGAAAGTTCATGTTAAGAACACGGGTAGATGCAGAGAACTCCTTCTTCCTGGGGCGACAGTATATCTTGAAGATTTTGAAGGTCGCATGGGAAGCCGCAAGATGAGATTCTCCTTGATCGGAGTTGAAAAGGCAAGAGGGGAGGAGATGCTGCTTATCAATATGGATTCCCAGGCTCCAAACAAGGTAATTAAGGAGGCTCTTGAGGAGGGCAAGTTGCAGTTTCCGGGTATGGCAAGCCTCGATCAAATTAAGTGGGAGGCTAAATACGGAGATTCAAGACTTGACTTCTATGTAAAAGACATAAATGGCAAAGAAGCTTATGCAGAAGTAAAAGGTGTAACTTTGGAGAACAAAGGGCTTGCATCTTTTCCAGATGCACCAACAGAAAGGGGAATTAAACATCTTTACGAACTCCTAAAAGCGAAAGAAGAGGGAAAGGAAGCATATGCAATCTTTGTCATACAGATGAAGGGTGTTACTTCTTTTAGCCCAAACGACGAAAGACATAAGGCCTTTGGAGATGCACTTAGAGATGTGGCATCTAAAGGGGTTCATGTCATAGCGCTAGACTGCAAAGTGACAGAAGATACACTTGTAATTGATGAATCAATAGAAATTAACCTATAAAAACGAAAATGGTATATATGTAATGTCTCGTCGCAAGTCCTCGGGCTAACACCCTGAGGGAAATGCTTCTCGGCATTCATATATACCATTTTTTTTAACACATTACGAAACCTGCAACTAGGAAGCATACTGCAGATAAAGCAGCAGCTAACAGCCCGAACGGTGCCTGAGTAATTGCATGGTCGAAGTTGTTACAACCTGTAGCAGATGATGTGATTACAGTTGCATCCGAATAGAAACAGATGTGAGAACCAAACACACCAGCACTTAGTACGGCGGATACACATAAAGTTGTATCTGCGCCTAAAGTCGCAGCCAATGGAATAACGATTGGTAGCGCAATGATGTACATACCCCAGTTAGTACCAGTAATAAATTCTGTAATTGCAAGGGCAATAAAGATGATTAAAGGCATTAACTCTGGAGTCATTACTTTTGTAGCAGAGGTAATAATATAATATGTAAAATGAATCTGATCATTTACATCTGCAAATAAGAATGCGAGAACCATTAACATTAGAGGCATAATCATATTCTTCAAACCTTCTAAAGCTACATCTGTAAATTCTTCAGCAGTCATTACACCTTGCCACATGTATGATACGAACATAAATCCAAGTGTACAGATAACGCCCATAGACATTTCGCATCCAAAGTAAACTGTGGAAACGATAAGTACTGTGATAGGTCCAAACAAGTTAAACATCTTAGGATGCGTAGGGACAATGTTGTTTTTGCCTGCTTTTATATCAAACTTTTCACTTCCTGGAGGAGCGAGTGGACCACCCTGAGCTACTCTGTGGAATGCTTCTTTCATCGGTCCAAACACAGGGATAACACCTATGATTACAAGTGGAACGATAATAGCAGCAATCCATCCATAGAAGTTATAAGGAATTGTCTTAATAAAATAGAATAAACCTTCACCAGCAGGAGCCCATCCGTTTACTTCAAGAATTCGGGAACAGAATACTGCCCATGTTGAAATAGGGATAATTACACATAGTGGAGCGGCAGTTGAGTCTACTACATATGCGAGGAATTCTCTTGGAACTTTATGCTTATCTGTAAGTGTTGTCATACAAGAACCTACAGTAAGAGAGTTTAGATAGTCATCAATAAAAATAACAATACCTAAGATCCAAGTCCAGATAAGGGAAGATTTTTCTGTTTTAGCTTTTTTTGCAATCCATTCTCCAAAGGCGAAGGACCCGCCAGCTTTTTCTATCAGCGCAATGATACTCCCCATAAGGCCACACACAATAATAAGCCATGCAATATCTTCAGACATCATTACGCTTAAAATACCTTCACTGAAATTAGTAAAAATATTGATGAGCCAAGAACCATCATCTGGACTTACTGGTTTTGAAACCATCACATAGCCTACAAGTGAAGCTAAAACCAATGCCTCTAAAATTCTCTGAGTTGCAAAAATATACACAACTAAGAAGATTGCTGGAAATACAGAAAAAATTCCATAATTATTTGCATCAACTGGCAAAAAGTTTGTGATTAGAACTGTAACAGCTAGAACAACAGCGATTATAAGTAGTGTACGCTTACCGCTAAACTGTTTCTTGCTCTGTGAAAATACTTTTAACAACTATCATCTCTCCTTTTACTACATAATATATATCAAATTTTTTATTGATTTTAAGCAAGGACAATTATAACAAAAAAATGCTAAATTTCAACATATTTTTCACTTTTGTTATTATTATTTTTTTGCAAATTTTCACTTTATAAAAATAAACAAAAATAGTATAATATATCCCGTTAATTCTAATAATGAAAGGATATAGAAAATGGATTTAAATAAGTTTTTTTATGAATTAGATGAGCTTCTTGGCAGAGGTAAAGGTGAGGAAGCTATTACATATATACAGAATGCTATGGAAGAGGCAAGAGCCTTGAATGATATTAAGGCTTTAATTGCTATATATAATGAAGCGGGTGGATTATGTAGAGATTTTTCAAGATATGAAGAAGCAGAAAACTATTACACAGAAGCAATTTCTTTAATTATCGATATGGGAGGAGCGGGAAGCGAAAGCCACGGCACTACATTGATCAACTACGGAACTTGTTTAGCAAACTGGCAAAAGTTTGATGAAGCTACTGAAATGTTTGGACAGGCTGCATCTATTTTAGCCGGCCTTGGTATGGCAAACGACTATAGAATGGCAGCTTTATATAACAACATGAGCTGGGCTCTTCAGGAACAAGAAAAGTATGAAGATGCTAGCGAATTCTTAGACAAAGCATTATTCTTACTAAATGCTATTCCTGATAGTGAAGGTGAACAGGCTGCATCTTTGACTAATCTTGCAAATCTTTATTGGGCGCAGGGTCTTCTTGATGAAGCAAAGGTTACATTGATCAAAGCTGTTAATATTTACAAGGATCAGGAGTACATAAGAAGTGAAGGTAGATATGCGGCGGCAATTGCTACCCTTGCTAATATTTATTTCAGCGAAGAAGACTATGAAAAAGCTGCTATATTGTGCGAAGAGGCAATGAGCGAAATCGAAAAAGAGTTTGGACAAAACGATGCATATCAAGTGATTGCAGCTAATCTAGAAGAATGTCAAAATAAGTTAAAAGAAAAAGAAAATTAATTTATAAATAATTCAAAAAAGACTTGCAATTCATTTTGATTTAGTGTATATTAATCTGCGTGCTCGAAAACGGCGATTGTTTGGGAGCATGCAGTTTAATAAAGAGTTGTCCAAAAAACATTCAAAAACTTCAAAAAAGTTGTTGACATTTATTCAGTTATTTGGTAATATAACTCTTGCAGTGATTTGAAGTCACATTTAGTGTGGCGGTGTAGCTTAGTTGGCTAGAGCGTCCGGTTCATACCCGGAAGGTCGGTGGTTCGACTCCACTCGCCGCTACCATTTTTTTTGTAAAAAGTTATTTTGGGAGTATAGCTCAGCTGGGAGAGCATCTGCCTTACAAGCAGGGGGTCATAGGTTCGAGCCCTATTACTCCCACCAAATGCGGCCTGGTAGTTCAGTTGGTTAGAATGCCAGCCTGTCACGCTGGAGGTCGACGGTTCGAGCCCGTTCCAGGTCGCCAATTTTTTCACACGAATGGTGTGGAGCCATGCTAAAATAGAAAGCGAAAGCTGAGCACGATGTGACAGTGAATTGCGTTTTAGCACCATATGGTGGGTATCGTCAAGTGGTTAAGACACAGGGTTGTGGCTCCTGTATACGTGGGTTCGAATCCCACTATCCACCCCATAAAAACGTTGGGGTATCGCCAAGCGGTAAGGCAACGGATTCTGATTCCGTCATCCGCAGGTTCGAATCCTGCTACCCTAGCCAATTATACGGGATGTCGTAAGACATCCCAAAAATTCGGCGGCATAGCCAAGTGGTAAGGCAGAGGTCTGCAAAACCTTTATTCCCCAGTTCAAATCTGGGTGCCGCCTCCATAAGACACTGGAACTTCGGTTCTAGTGTCTTTTGTCGTTTTTGGAAAAATGATTTTAACATAAAAAAGAGGTTCCTATATCTCTGATAGGAACCTCTTTTGTTTATGTTGTTATTTTGTCCAAATTTCATCTAAAACAAACATTAACTCTTCGCGACAGCCACCGCACTTGTTTCCTACGTTGGCAACTTCACATAATGTTTTTAGATCTTTAATTTCCTGTTCTCGAATGATATCTTCGACTTGACCTCTTGTAACGTGTCTGCAAGGGCAAATTTCATATTCTCTAGATTTTTTATCCATAATATCCTCCAATTTTGATAATCTGTTTTAAGTATACCACAAGAATCATAAAAAATATCACATGTTCTTCACAGAAATAAAATAAAATATATATCTATCAAGGAGGTATTTATGAATCGTTTGAAATATATGTTATATCAATTTATGCAGGGAAGACGCGGTCCTGATGAATTTAGCCGTTTCTTACTTATTGTGGCTCTTGTTCTTGTTCTAGTATCTGGTTTGTTTGCCAGAATCAGAATCCTGTATTTATTAGCTTATTATACAGGTGTAGCGGCACTTATATATGGATATTTCCGTATCTTATCACGCAACCTGTATAAAAGGGAAATGGAGAATCAAAAGTTTTTAGCCTGGTATTATAAGGTTACAAAAGGGAAAACTCTAAAACAGATGATGTATGAGCGCAAAATGTATGCCTTTTTCAAATGCCCTCGATGTGGTCAAAAGATGCGTGCGCCAAAGGGAAAAGGGAAAATTAAGGTATTTTGTAATCGTTGCAATGAAAGTTTTATGAAAAAAGTGTAATACTATATGATGTAAAATTTAAAGCATAGTTTTCAATGGAACTATGCTTTTTCTATTTTCTTTTTGAGGGATACATGGTAGAATGACTAGGTATGTATGTAAATATGCGAAAGCTTAAAATAGAGGTGAAATATGAGAAAAACAAAGATTGTATGTACCATTGGTC
Source organism: Bacillota bacterium (assembly GCA_017547345.1). The sequence continues at coordinate 7,975 of JAFYPY010000148.1, forward strand.
CTGCATCCAAAGACAGAGAAACGCTGAAGAAAATGCTTCTTGCAGGCATGAACGTTGCAAGACTAAACTTCTCTCATGGAACACATGAAGAGCATAAGAAGACAATTGAAACATTTAGAGCTGTTCGTGATGAAATGGAACTTCCTGCAGCAGTATTATTAGATACGAGAGGTCCTGAAATTAGAATTAAAAATTTCGAAAATGGATCTGAAATGCTAGATGATGGACAGGAATTTACTATCACAACAAGAGACGTTATGGGAACAAAGGAAATTGTTTCTGTAAATTATAAAGATTTTCCAAATGAAGTTTCCAAAGATAACCTAGTTTTAATCAACGATGGTAAGATTGTAATTAAGGTTATAGAGACAACAAAGACTGATGTAAAGTGTGTTGTTATTCATGGTGGAAAAATTAGTAACCACAAAGGAATTAACCTTCCGAATGTAAATCTGAATATGGAATATCTAAGTGAACAGGATAGAAAAGATATTTTATTCGGTATTGAAATGGATGTAGACTACATTGCGGCATCTTTTGTGCGTACTGCAAATGACGTTAAGATTATCCGTGAACTGTTAGATAAGAACGGTGGAAAAGATATTAAGGTTATTGCAAAAATTGAAAGTACCCAGGGTGTAGATAATTTCGAAGAAATTTTACAGGTTGCTGACGGTATTATGGTTGCTAGAGGCGATATGGGTGTCGAAGTGGCGTATGAAATGTTACCTGGCATTCAGAAGCGCTTTATTCGCAGATGTGTGCAGTCTGGTAAAATTGTTATTACAGCGACCCAGATGTTAGAGTCTATGATTACAAGTCCAATTCCAACTCGTGCAGAGATTACAGACGTTGCCAATGCAGTATTTGATGGTACTACAGCGGTTATGTTGTCTGGTGAAACTGCAGCGGGCCAGTTCCCAGTAGAAGCTGTAAAGACTATGGCGAAGATTGCAGAACAAGCAGAAGAGGATCATCACCAGGTAAGCGGAAAAGACGCAATTTGGCATGAAATGGATGCACATGACGTGACAAACGCTGTTGGGCATGCGGCATGTACTCTGGCCAAGGATATCAAAGCAGGTGCTGTTATGGCGGTAACCAAAACAGGATATACTGCTAGAAGAATTTCTAAATTCAGACCAGATACTTTGATTATTGGTGCTACACCATATGAAAAATCTTTCCATCAGTTGTCCTTAGTATGGGGGGTAGCTCCATTGATGGCGAACTATAAGTACGACATCGAAGTTCTTTTCGACCATTGTGTAAGAAGAGCTATGGTAAAGAACCTAATCAAAGAAGGAGAAAAGATTGTAATCACTGCAGGTATTCCTCTGGATATTCCAGGTAATACTAATATTATCCGTATTTTAGAAGCAGAAATTGATGAATTAACTAGATAAAGAAAAAGTGCGAATCCATTGGATTCGCACTTTTTTTTACTCAATTGTTTCGAATTCGTCTTTTTCTGACATAACTTTTTCGTATTCAGCGAAAATTGCATCCTTAATCTTTGTTCTTGTTTCGGATAATAGAGGATGTGCAATATCTCTAAAATCGCCTTCGCCCATTTTTCTGCTTGGCATTGCAATGAATAGTCCGTTCTGTCCGTCTATAATTTTGATATCATGGACAACGAATTCATCGTCAAATGTGATGGAAACTACAGCTTTCATTTTGCCATCATCGCTGATTTTCCTGATTCTTACATCTGTTATATTCATGAATTAAACCCACCTTTCTTGCCAAATCCTACAACAGTAAGTTCATTATACAACATAAGGTGACTTGCATCAATGAAAAAACTAAAAAATCTGAAAATTCGGTAAAACTTCTATAGTACGATCTTCCTCGTTTACTTCACCGAGATAAGCAATTGCGGTGTAATCATCGATTTTTTTCTTTTCTGGTTTTGCATTGGCAATTGCAATGCCAACACCTACAACAGATACGTCAAATTCAGAAAGTATATCTACAATGCCTTTCGTGCTACCTCCGCCGCGCATGAAATCATCTATGATAAGTGCTTTGGTTCCAGGCTCTACTGCACGTTTTGATATAGACATCTTTTGGATGCGGTCGTAGGACCCGGAGAAGTAGTTGATGCTCACTGTGGAACCTTCTGAGATTTTGGCTTCCCTTCGAATGACAACCAATGGAAGATTCAGCTGGTGTGCAACCATGGAGGCCAAAGGAATGCCTTTTGTTTCTACTGTAGCAACATAATCGGCATCTCTATCTTTGAATTTCTTCGCAAAAACAACGGCCAATCGGTTAACTAAATCCATGTCAAACATGATATCAGAAGTATAAAGAAATCCACCACCTAACATACGGGAATTATCTTGGATTCTCTGACAAAATTCTTCCTGTAACTGGCTTAATTTTTCAGGGGAAATGTCTGGAACGAAACGTACACCGCCTTTCGCACCGGAAATGGTTTCGATATATCCGGATCCGGTCGCTTTGACAGAGGATGCTGCTAAGTGGATATCCTCGCTAATGCTTGATTTCGCAACGTCAAAGGCGTCACAAAAATATTGCAGTGAAAACACTTTGCTTGGTGAATCCATTAGTATTTTTATCATTGCACCTACGCGTTCTGTTCGTTTCATTTCGTATACCTCCAGTCATTATAGCTACATA
>JAFYPY010000022.1 GCA_017547345.1 Bacillota bacterium
AACTTGTCCTAATTTATCTAAAAATGCCATACTTATGTCCTCCTTTAATCAAGTAAAATATATTTCTAATTATATCACGCTTGTGTTAAAATAGAAGCAAATAATTATTCAAAAGGAGAATTTTTTATGCTTTTAGGATACGAAAAAGAAGGGTTCTTACACTTACCTACACCAATTGAATACTTACCAAATATCTCAAAAGACCTTGGAATAGAACTATATATTAAGAGAGACGACTTAACTCCCCTTGCTATGGGTGGTAACAAGTTAAGAAAGTTAGAATATTTCTTAAAGGACGCAAAGGACAAAGGTGCTACCTTGCTTTTAACTACTGGCGGTATCCAGACAAATCATGGCAGACTTACCCTTGCTGTTGCAAAGAAGTATGGCATGAAAGGTGCTATTGTATGCACTGGTGAATATCCAGGAGAACTAAGCGCAAATCTTATATTAGACGGTATGATGAACTGTGAAGTTTGGATTAAGAAGCCAGATGGTGTTCACTCAGATGGACAGCTCACAAAAATTGCCATCGAAGAAGTGACTAAACACTATGAAGAACAGGGCGAAAAAGTTTATTTCATCCCTATGGGAGGTTCCAATGAACTAGGATGCCTTGGTTACTATGAATGTGCTATGGAAATAGCAGACCAAATTAAAGGCACTGACCTTGAAGGCGCTCATGTGATTTCTACAGTTGGTAGTATGGGTACATACATGGGACTTTTTGCTGCTATCAAAAACGAAAAACTTCCAATGACTCTAACTGGAATTGCTATCCTTCAGTATAAAAACATTATAGAATTCGCATCTAAGTATTACGAAAGATTCCGCCAGTTTGCTGGCCTTGAGTTAACTGCCACAGAAGAGGAATTTAAGATCACTACCGAGTACGATCGTGGAGCTTACAACAATGCTTGCAAGGAAGTCCGCGACGCCATGTACTATATGGCAGAAAAAGAAGCTATTATCCTAGACCCTTGCTATACAGGAAAAGCATTTGCCGGTCTACTTGAAATGGTTAAGAAAGGCGATATTAAGCAGGGAGAAAAGGTAATCTTCCTACACACAGGCGGTTCCCCTGGTATCAATACACCTCACCACAGAATAGAAATTGAAAAAGAAAAAGAACACTTAATACACGAATTTTAATTTGGATATACAAAAGGCAGATATCTATCTCGAAGAGCGCTTCCGCAGGCTGTAAAGCCGAGGAGCCGTAGCTCAAGAGATATGATATCTGCCTATTTTTATTTTGCCTTATACTCTTTCCAATATCTTGAGTACATAGAATCTGCCTCTGCTCCTAAATTCTTAAGAGTTTCAGATTTTGCAAGTACATCTTCACTTGGATTTAATACAGGCTCTTCGATTAAGTCCTGAATTTCCTTATTTGGAATTGCATAAGTTAAATATTCGAAGTTAACTTCTGCAACATATCCATCAAAGAAGAAGTTTATCCAAGCTTCAGCAGCTTCTTTGTTTGCTACTGTCTTTGGAATAGCCCAGCAGTCCGTCCAAACTTCTGTACCCTCTTTTGGAATGACGAATCCCAAGTTATCGTTAGCATCCTTTGAATAAATAACTTCGCCTGAATTTACTACTGCAAGGGCTGCTGATTCACCAATCATAAGTTCCCTAGCACTGTCATTAGCAAAGCTGTAAACTAAAGGCTTCTGAGAAACTAATAAGTCAGTCATTGCCTGAATTTGAGCCTCGTTAGTAGTATTGATTGAATAACCAAGGCTCTTTGCTGCAATCATGTAGCCTTCACGAAGTGAGTTCGGCATTACAATCTTTCCATCATAAGTCTTATCCCAAAGGTCTTCCCAAGAATCGATTTCGGTAGTAATCATATTCTTGTTATACATGATTCCATATGTACCCCATGTAAACGGCACTGAATGCTTCATTTCAGGGTCAAAACCTTCCATGAAAGGCTTGATATTATCAGTAATATTAACTGCATTAGGAATATTTTCGTAGTTAAGTTCTGCAAGCAGATCTTCTGATAATAATTTTTCGATCATGTAGTCAGATGCACATATTACATCATACTGAACAGAGTTGTTCTTGATAACCGGATACATTTCTTCGTTAGTATCGAAATAGTCTACAGTAACCTTGTAACCAGTCTTTTCTTCAAACTCCTGTACAAGCTCCGGATCGAAATAGTCACCAAAGCAATATACATATAATTCACCATTATTTGGCGTTGGATTGCCAAAGAATGTAAACTTGATACTTCCTGCCATAGCAACCACTAGGATCAGTAAAATAGCCACCATTCTGCGGTTAGACATACCTGTGTTTCCACGTTTTTCGCTACGGCTACTAAGCACATTGACAATAATAAGTACCAAGAAAACAGTTGCAAAAATGATTGTAGAAAGTGCAAACAACGTCGGTCTAACGCCCACTTTAACCTGGCTATAAATCAATGTAGATAATGTATTGATGCCAGCGCCTCTTGTAAAGTGTGTAATTACGAAGTCGTCTACTGACATTGTAAATGATAGTAAGAATCCAGATACAATACCAGGCATGATTTCAGGTAATACAACCTTAAAGAAAGCATAAACCGGTGTCGCCCCAAGGTCTAATGCCGCTTCATATGTAAGATTCTGTAGCTGCTTGAATTTTGGCATAACTGACAAAATTACATAAGGTAAGCAGAACGTGATATGTGCAAACAATACTGTTCCATAGCTCAAACTGATACCAAATAGTAAGAAACTCAACATGATAGATATCCCAATTACAATATCAGCATTAAGTAATGGAATGTTATTAAGCCCCATTATAAAGGATCTTTTCTTTTCACTCATGGCGTTTAAGCCAATACAGCCAATCACACCAACTACTGTAGCTATAATTGACGCCCATAAGGCGATTGTAAGTGTATTTCCAAGAGCCTCCATGATTTCTGCATTTCCTAGCATTTCTTCGTACCATCTTAGTGAGAAACCCTGCCAGGAGTTCATGCTCTTTCCATCATTGAAGGAAAGAACCATCAATGCACCAATTGGAAAATACAAGAATAGTAATATAAGTCCGAGATAGAGTAATTTGCCTAGCTTTTTCATATCATATTACCCTCCCCGTTTCTATCAAATTTTTCAATAAAGGCCATACTGATAACGATGAAAATCATCATTACAAGGGATAGCCCTGCACCTAGGTTCCAGTTGAAGCTTGTTGTAAATTCTTGTTCGATGATATTACCGATTAGGTTTACCTTGCCTCCACCTAGGATGTTAGATACAGCAAAAGTTGTAAGTGATGGAACGAATACCATAGTCACGCCGCTTACAATACCAGGGATTGAAAGTGGAATGATGATTTTCTGCAATACTTCGCGGAAATTAGCTCCAAGGTCGTATGCAGCTTCGATTACATGCTTATCAATCTTGATTAGAGTATTGTAAATAGGCAGTATCATAAACGGTAAGTAATCATAAACCATACCAAGTACAACCGCTGCCGGTGTGTTTATAATTTCAAGTGCAGGGAGTCCTATCATATCTAGAACGTTGTTGATAACACCGTTCTTTTCAAGTAGAACCTGCCAAGCCATAGTTCTTAGTAGGAAGTTCATCCACATCGGTAAGATGAACACGAAAACTATGAAACCCTTTTTGCCTAATCCACTGTCTCTTAAAATCAAGCCTAGTGGAAATGCGATAATTAAGCAAATAACTGTACTGATAAAGGCAAGGCCTAATGATAACATAAGAGCTTCCATATGCTCAGCAGTCGTTATTGCCGTGATGTTTTCGATAGTAAATGCACCACTTCTGTCAGTTAAGCCATAAAAGGCAATTACTCCAAGGGGAATAATTGTTCCGCATAGCATGAAAACTAGGAATGGCGCACTAAAAAATTGCTTCTTATTCATCTAGCGCCATTGCCTCCTCATCTTCTGACTGTGGTTTATTCATAATCTGAATATTTTCCGGTATAACATTAATTGATACATGTGTACCAACAGGATAGCTTGTAGTGTTCTGTGCAAGCCACTCAAAACCACCAGCTTGAATACACATTTCATAGTGAACACCAATAAATACATTGGAAGTCACTACACCATCAATGATGCCTGCACCAGGTTTCCCGATGATTATATCTTCAGGTCTAATTACTACGTCGACAGGAGTCTTCTTGCCAAAGCCTTCGTCGATACATGGGAATACGTGGTCACAAATCTTTACAACCCTATCTTCCATCATCATACCATC